>JAFGFK010000203.1 GCA_016931135.1 Candidatus Sumerlaeota bacterium
AAAAGCCATGTTCAAGAAGGATGATCTGGCAATACTGCCGATTGAGCCGGAAACGCAACGTCTTCTGAAAATGAGCAAATTCCGCGGGGGAGATTACTATGGACTTACAGCGGGTATTTTGCTCGAACATGACTTCCTGGATGCAGACAGCGCGCCCGCCTCTGCCATTGTCAATATGCTGGAAAAAAGAAAGGGGCTGATCCTTGGGGTTTGCGAATTCATGGAAGGAATCGATCACGCTTATACTTATGGTTACCTTTTGAACAGGTTGAAACGCGATGAAGTCAAAAAGGTTCTGCTCGGATTCTGGGGAATGCTGGCTCATGGAATGACGCGCGATACCTATTCTCCTGTGGAAGTCACCATGATCGCCACAGGAGAAAATCATTTGACGCTCCCGCATCTTTATTCCTGCACCCAGCAGCTGACTCTTCTGCGAAACATGCTTTTAAGGGAAGATGGAGATACGCTCTGGATAGCGCAGGCTGCGCCGCGCAGCTGGTTTGAACCCGGGAAAATCATATCGGTGAAAGATGCGCCCACTCTTTTCGGCGCCCTTTCATACGAGATTCGTTCAAGTTCTGCAGAAAGCGTAATTGTCCATCTGGAACCGCCTTCACAGCGCATTCCAAAAGAAATCCGTATCAGGCTTCGCCATCCTGTGCAGTTTGAAATCCAAGGAGTTTTAACAAAGCCCTCGGTGGACGTTGAATTTTCCGGTGAGACGATTGTCCTGAAGAATCTGGATCGCGCCGTTGACCTCTGGATTACCCTTGGCGCCAGATGATATCTTGCTTTGATGTTTTCTGAGGAAAGAATCATGATGTTTTATAAATTCATTCCATTTTTTCTTATAGTTTGGTGGATTTTTTCGGGAGGAGGCATTCTCATGAGCCATGCGGAAGGCGAAAATGCGGGAGCTCTTATTGTAGAACCTGATGGAGTAAAGGATTCCAGGGCGCTCTTCTGGCTTGAATCATCTCTCAAAAGGGTTTATCCCCAATCGCCGGTTGGGGAGAAGCGCGCTTTGGAAATCATTACGGCAAGGAACAGGAATATATCCCTCCAGGCTTGCGTGAGAAATGAACGGATTTATCCCCTGAACGTGGAATGTTCTGTAAGCGGAACGGATGATCTCAAGATTCGGGTGAGAAGGGTGGGTTATGTTCCCATGCATCATCTAACCACAGATACGGACTTATCAGAACTTGAAGGAGCGCCATATACGCCAGGCTTGGTTCCCGATCCCCTGTTTCCCGAAAATAAAACCTCGATAGGACCTTATGAAAATCAATCTTTCTGGATTACCATCACGATTCCAAGAGACGCCAAACCCGGAACCAAAAATCTGACCATCAAATATTCCTTTCATGATAATACGCAATCAGTGGAGCTCAAGGCAAAGATCGATGTCCGCTCCCTTGTGATCGAACCTCGAAAAAACTTTCCCGTGATCCACTGGTGGCGTCCCGAGGATATCTACGATTATCACAACCTGGAACCGTGGAGCGATGAATGGTACAAACTCGCCAAACCTTATCTTGAAAATTTACTTTCTCATGGCTCGGATGTCATTTTTGTTCCTGCAATCTATCCGAGAAGGGAATATATCAGGCGCCCTGCGCAAATGCTGAAAGTTACTGAATCTGCGCCGAACAAATTCGAATTTGATTTCACGGAGGTGAGAAAATTTATCCGGTTCGCCAAAGAGTGCGGATTTGAATATTTCGAATGGCCCCATTTATGGATTTACTGGGGAGTCAAAAGCCCGATGCGCGTTTACAAATGGGTGGATGGAAAACCAGTGGAATTCTGGCCCCCTGATGAAGACGGCTTCGGCGAACGCTACATGAGTTTTCTCAGGCAGTTTCTCCCGGAACTCCATAAGTTCCTCATGGAGGAAAAGATCGAGGACAAATCCTATTTTCACATATCCGATGAACCAGGAGGCGATGAGGCGTTTGAACGATATACAAAAGCGCGCCAGATTTTGAGGGATCTCGCCCCCTGGATGAAGATTATGGACGCATTGAGCGAGGTCCGATACGGTAAAACCGGAATCGTGGATTTTCCCATTCCCATTGTCAGTACCGCGCAGGAATATGTTGACGCCAAATTGCCCCACTGGGTTTATTATTGCTGCGGTCCTCGCGGTCCATGGCTCAACCGGTTCTTTGATACCCCGCTTACGAAAATCCGCATGTCCGGCTGGCTCTTTTACAAACTGAAGGCGGATGGATTCCTGCATTGGGGATACAATTACTGGAGAAAGATGGAGCAGGATGAACTTGTGAATCCCTTTGCGGATTCCACATCCGCCTGTTGGCCTGGAATTCCATACGGCGATCCGTTTGTGGTTTATCCGGGCGCTGATGGGCCCATCGATTCCATCCGCTGGGAGGTTTTTTCCGAATCGCTCGAAGACTTTGCCATGCTGCAAACAATGAAATTAAAACGGGAGAATCCGCTTCTTTCCGATATCAAAACCTACGCCGACTTCCCGAAGAACGAGGAATGGATCAATCAGGCGCTCGCAACATTGCTGGAGAAATGACGAACCGGGAATTACTCCATCGAGCAGAAAATTTACGGTGGCTTTTCGCGTTTGCCTTCAAGAAGGCGGGAATTAGAGCGCTCCAAGGTAGGGACGAAACGCCATTACGTCCCCGCTAGATGACATCCGTCTTTAATAAAATAATCCTGTAATATTCTATAAATTTGTTGATTTTATTCATCATATGAGCTATATATATCTGTTTCGTCGATTGAAGAAATTGACAAATTTGGGAATGTTGTTAAAAGGGAAAATATTCGAAATCTGATATTCGATCATAATATGATAGTGCTTGAATTATCAAAGGAAGCTGTGATCTTGGCTGAAGAATATATCAGAGGGGGCGCTATTCCAAAGTCAGAACCTGAAGACGCGTATCATATAGCGATAGCCTCTGTGAATCATCTTGACGCCTTAGCGTCATGGAATTTCAAACATATTGTCAGTATGAATCCTATAAGAAAGATCCGGGAGATCAATATTAAGCAGAGATACCCGATAATCGAAATTGGATCCCTCGAATTATTCGGAGGTTCGATATATGGAAACTTATAATAATAACTATACTGAGAAAGAAGATAAAACCTTGTGGGAATTGCATGAAATAAGAAATAAAATACATCAGGAAAGAAAAAACAAAAAAATAGAAGAGATAAATAAAGAAGCATTGAATAAATATTTGAAATGGAAAAAACAAAGAGAGAGGCAATATGTCAAATCATGACCTCAATCCCTTTTTACCGGCAGAAACTTGACCGCATCGGCAACGAGGTTCTGATCTGCGGCGTTCGTCAGGGTCATATTGCCTTTCCTGCCCTTTTCAAATGGGAATTCCCCGAGTAAATACCATTGCATGCTGTTCTTTTTCAGATTAACCTTTATTTCTTTGGAACCATTCTTGTGATTGATAGTAAACGGCGCGTTTGCTGCATGATCGTTATTCACGTCCATTCCGTACCATACAAAAACCCGGTACATGCCATCCTCAGGAATTTCCGGCGTCCATATCGCTTTGCATTCACCCTTGCCGTTTTTCGCCCATAACAAATCTCCGAGGTAGCCGCCCCCCACATTTGCGCCAAACCATTCCCCTTCGGTTTTAAACGAATCGCTTCCCGAAGAGTTGTCGATAATGATGGCTTCCCTTTCCTCTTCTCTCTTATCCTCGACATTTCCCAGGATGGAAATGTTCATATTTGTCATGTTTATGATATTGGCGGTTCCGCGGAATCGGTTTCCCATGATGACTGCGGATTGAATCCCCGCATCCAGGAAAATATGCTCCCTTCCCACATCCATGAAATCGCAACCGATGATGGATAACCCTCCGCTTTCTGCATAAACCACGCGCTTTTCCTTGTTCCTGGGATCGAGCGTGAGAAAATGACAATTGGAAAATGAAATCTGCCCGGAACCGGAAATCTTGGCATGGGTGAAACCGCCTTTTCCATGCGTGCTTCCGAAAAGCCCGCACCCCGTGAATTTCACAGGTCCCGTGTTTGTATTGCTGATGGTGATATCACCGTACATCTGGCTGTTGGAAAAGGAAATCCCCGCATGAGACTGGCAGTCATCCACAAGAACAGCCGTATGGCAGATGTCCGCGCCGCATGTATTGAGAAGGGCGTTCCCGGGACCGCTGTTCACCTTGAGAAAATGGAATCCCACGCTGTAAAAAATGGCAAAGCAGTTGGACATGTATTCCCAATCCGTTCTTCCGAGGATAAACGCCGTTCCTTTTTCCTGTATAAACTGGGCGATGGGATCTCCTTCCTTATATTTCCAGAAGGGCCAGAAATGCACATCTTCCACCCTTCCAACGTCATAGCATTGATCGATAAACAGACCCTTGTAAAGCGGCTGGGCGTACAGGTTTTTTATGTAATGACGTCCTGCCACGCGCGTGCCGAAATCAACAGCCATGTAGGGATTCACGAGGAGAACATCTATGATGGAGCAGTTGTCCGCGCCTCCCGATGCGATGCACCAGGGATAGGCGATCGGCGGGTTGGTTTCAGTCTGGTTTGGATAAAATACCGTGACGCCCTTGATCGTGGAATTTTTGAAGAGGGTGATGAAGGGAGTGTCATCGGGTTTACCTGCGCCTTCCACAGCCAGAAGCGTGGCGCCCTTGTTTTCGCTCCATGATGTGGGGCAGCGCCAGACGCCTTCCAGGGTGACGAAATCCGGGATGGTGAGATGGGTTTTGATGAGGTAGTTTCCAGTGGGGGCAAAAACAATGCCGCCGTTATTTTTCGTCGCTTCATCCATTGCCTTTTGAAACGCAGCCGTGTCGTCCGTTTTCCCGTCTCCCTTTGCGCCGTAATCCTTCACGTTGTAAGTATTGCCCCAGATAAAAAAAGAAATAAGGGTAAATAAAATCACAGAAAAGATGGATTTACAGGTTATAAACATAATTAATTCTCCCTTATGAATTTATATTGCCAGATCGAATGGCAAATCGCTGATATCACGAAGACGTCGCCCATTGATAAGGATCATGAGCATGTCAAGTTGATCCTCATTCTTAATTTCTTCGATTGCTTTAATCAGTTCGGGAAGGGCAAAATGATAGACACAATACAAATCACCTGTTCCTAAAGCAAGAGAAGAAATACGGGTAGGAAGAGGTTCCGCAGTTACAGAAACTATATGAGGTAACCTGCCCTTTCTGTTTCTAATAAGATTGAGAGCCTCTGTTCTTGCATTTTGTCCTCGATCACTTCTAAGTGTCCATTTGCAGGAAATGCTTGCATGAAGAATAGGAAGAGGATTTTCAAGATTATCTTTTCTAAAAGGAGTTAATCTGGGAAAGGAATCAGTAGAAGACACAATTATTTGATTCCGATTTATCTCTTTATCTGGAACAGGATGTCGTGCAATTACAATATCAGGGGTGATAATATAGTCTGTTCCCAAAGCGGATGCAAGTTCGCTATTATTTTCAACAATTTTCCCAATACTTTCCAAGTGTCCATACTGATCGAAATCAGAGATTGAAGATTTCGTGGAATAAAACCATTTACCGGGACGCAGGTGATGCAAAAGGGAGAAGGAATTTTCCAGGAAATTTCGAGTGATCAATTCAAAGAGACCTCCGGCAGTTTGTCCTGAAAGAGTGGTTTGAACTGGCGTAAAACCAATTTGATTGATAATTCCTCTGGCAATGGCTTGGCTTGCAATACTTGCCTTGTCTGCAAAGTTAAGATATTCTTTATTACCATCTTTATGCAAAGATATTATTTGTCGACAAATGTTAAGATGATATTCTCTTCGCAATTTTGAAATACTCATGTAATTCTCCCAAAGATCAATATTCTACGAATCTCAAGGTTTGAATAAGCCAATGACATATTCTTTGTGCATTCGTTGTTGGATCTGTGAATTGCGATCTATATTAGAGCCGGCAGGCAGCATGCGACGATTGCGATCCAGAGTTCGGGCTGCTATTTTTGCCAATTGGAAGCCAATTGATTCTCCCATTTCAGAAAGACATTCTGGTATTCTGGTATCATGATTTCTTATTATGGAATTTCCGACAACAATGATTGCCGCTTTACCGGATTTTAAGACGCGGAACATCTCAATCAATGCCCGCTTCATCTCAGAATAGTAACGATGCAGGGAGCGTCCTTTTGTTTTATCAGTTGTGGTTATATTATCTACAACAAGAGAGGTTGCCGGAGGAAGAGATTCAAAGGCAATGTTTGTGGTTGATTCTCCTCCAATATAATCTTTTCGTTTCAAACTCAGTGATTCAATGGAGTATCCAAACCAAACAAGCGAAAATTTATGCGCTCTCATGTAATCGATGGCGTTATGTGAATAGGGAGGGGAAGTGACAATTAAATCTACCGAATTATCGGGAAAAGATAATTTTTGGACATCATTAAAGAATATATTGGGTTTTATTTTGGGGATATCCTGTTCCTTTAATATATTAGAATCAAGGTGTATTTGCCTGGAATTTTCTTCATTTAATTTTTGGATATTATGTTGAATGCGCTTTTCAATATCCTTAATCGGTGAACGCAACCGCTTTGTAATTAGATCATTATGGCGGGATGAATTGTTTAGATATTCTGAACCAAGGATTACCTCTCCTGAAGGATCTATTAATACTTTAGCGCGATGAGGCCTGGTGTGCGCCAAGTCAAGTGAAAGAGAAACACCTCCGGATTTTGTGATAATAATCGATGAGAATGCCAGTTGAAAAAAGGCTTTAATATCTTCATTCTCAATTCTCTCAATCTCAATGATTAGCGATAATAGATCAAGTTGAGTTTCATGTGCAAACCAATAGTCAACAAATTTATGAGTTTTCTCATCGAATCGTTCATGTAACAACTGTTCCAGTCTTTTTTTATTACAATCAATGGAATATTTGGCTCTTTTCAGTATATCATTACCAATCTGAGACACTTCTTTTGAATTCAGGGGAGTGATTTTTGTCTTGGTAAGGAGAAGAGCAAGGGGATCAATATCACATCCTATTCCATATCTTCCAAGAAGATAAGCTTCCAGAACAGTTGTTCCTGATCCCATCATTGGGTCGAGTACAATCTCCCCTGGAATGGTCAATGATTCAATAAACTTGCGGGGTAATTGTGGGGGAAATTTTGCGGGAAATGAATGGAAATTATGGAATGAATAGCTGCCAGATTGATTATGAAAATCCAAATCTTGAGATAGAAGATATGATAATTCTTGAGAAATATCTTTTTGAATCTGTTCTGATTCAGATAACTTGAGTTGAGGAGCGCTCATATCTAATATTTCCACTTAATATTATCAGGTGATAAAAATAATCCCTCTTGTCTTTATTCATTTATTTAGTTAATACAATTTCCACATCGTGCAGGATGAGGTGCCCAGCGGCTCGATATAGACAAACTTGACCGCATCCGCGCAAAAGACCTTGCCCGGAACCGTGCAGGCGTAATCGTTCAACTCCACCTTTCCGCCGGTTCCCGATTGCATGGAATAACGCCCCAGATAAACCCAGTCGTAAAAGGGGAGACTCTGATCCAGTGTCTGGGTGTCGGTTCCATAAGCGTGGGTGATGATGACCTGTCCCTGCGAGGTCAGATCGTCCCTCGGCTCCCAGGTTGTAAAGATGTCGTATTTTCCGGATACGGGAAGATTCGGCGTGAATATCGCCTTCTCGTTGTAAGAGGATGCCGGATCGTTTACAATGACGCAGTGATCGTCCTTAAGTTCTTTGGAAAAACGATCGGCGGAGTTGTTTGTCCATGAACCTTGCGTTGAAAAGGAAGCGCCGGAAGGTTGGTAATCCGCCTCAACCACCTGGGTGACGCATTTGGAGATGGGCCAAACCTCCACACCCATGGTGGCGAGTTCCACCGCCATTTCCGTAAGGGAGTCGGCTGTGGCGCTTCTCACGTGTCCAATCGCCAGTTGGGGAACGTACGGGGCGTAAAGGGCGCGAAGCGCCAGATTCCGGATAAGCGCCTTGGAGGTTTCCTTGTTCGAACCGTCAATAAAAAAGTCTCTTTCCGCGGTGAGGATTCCGTTATTCATCGCGACATCGTATGCAACTGCAGTCGTGATGGTGCGGCTGTCGTAAAAGAAACAATCCTTTTTCTGTAATTCTTCAACGCAAACCTGCATTTTATCCTGCTGCTGCGTGATGAGCGATCCCATGTGATTGTTCATGCCGATGACATGAGGAAGATCGGTGAGATTGTTCGCAACCATGGTTCTCACCTGTTCCAGGGTCATGGCGTCTGTAATCCCGCAGGCGCCGGGGTCGGGAACCGAGATGGCTGCCATGGGTTGATGCAGGATAACCTCCGAACCCCAGTTTACAATCTCATTTGCCGATGCGCTTGTATAAGAAAGGCACGGTATGACCGCATAAGTCATGGTAAGGGGCAGCCGCAGCATTTTGTAAATGGGGGTGGAAGAGCTCAACGGATTGACCGAGCCGCAATCATCGATGCAGATTCCGATATGGGGCGGGATGGAAGTAGATGGGGGAGCGGGCAGGGTGGTTTGAAGCGTAAAGCGCAAAGCGTCCACCATGATCTTGGTACCTGCAAGGGTCCAGTAATCGGAAATATTCACCACGCAATACCGGTTTATGGAAAACGTTCCCAGGGTATGCCATCCATCTGCAAGATAACGCATGTTAACGGTCAGTTCATGAACGCCGTTGGCATCGATGACCTGGTATCTGGCATCCTGGGCGTAATCGTCGTTGTTCACGTAAAATTCTATCAGGTAATCGCCCTGGGGTAGCCCTTCCGCGATCCATCTTGCCTTGCCGCTTCCCGCGCCGGGTCCTGCGATGTAGTAATAAAAGGATGCGTTATGGGAGCCATCTTTTGATAAAATCCAGTCACCGCTGAAAATCTCGAAACAGGGGTCTTCCACATCGAAAACAGTCTGAAAGGAGACATCCTTGAGGAAGGGCTGGAATTTATAATCAGCAGGATCATTCAGATCATAAGTGGTTTGGGAAAGGTTCTGCGAAAATGCGGCGGGAACAATCCAGAACAAATAAATGGCAAGAAGTAAAAAATAGGGGATTTTTGACAAAACCTTCTCTTGAATATGGTTCATGAACATGTCCTCCCTTTCAATTTATTTTTTATGGTTTATGGGAATCTTTCTCTTGTTCCTCTGTTTGCCCTAATAGACGGATTAATATTTCCTTGAGCGTTGGAAAATTGACAGGCTTTGGACAATAGTCCAGAAGAGAATCCTTCACGTTCTTGAGTTTCATGGATGTTGCGCTGCAGATGATCACAGGCAGAGTTTTGGTACATTGATTTCTGATTTCCTCGTAAACGAAAGAACCGGTAACGCCCGGCATCATGATATCGGAAATGACCAGATCGGGGCGGAAATTTTGCATATCCTCCATGATATTTTCCGGATGGGATGATACGGCTGTTTCGTATTGTTCCTTCTTCAAAAATTGCGTCATGATTTCCAGGAAATCCGGATCATCGTCGATTATAAATATTCTCGGCGTCATTCCCCTTCCTTTTCGCTCAGAAAATAAATGCAGTTTCGACCTTTTTCCTTTGCCTTGTACATGGCGCGATCCGCCCGTTCCATAAGTTCACTGATCGTCATTGCCGTAAGGGGGGAGTGGGAAATCACTCCAATACTGGTCGTGATGGAAACAGAGATGTCGTCAATGAGAAAGGGTTCGCCAGATATGGCGGAACAGACGCGATTGGCAATCCTGACAGCGTTTTCTTCCGATGTTTCTGGAAGAATCGCCAGAAATTCCTCGCCCCCGTAACGGCATAGGGCGTCGTTTGTGCGAAGAAGCGAGTTCACGCGGCAGGTGAAACCCTGTAAAACATGATCGCCCGTTATATGGCCATATCGGTCATTGACTTCTTTGAAGTGATCAATATCCATCATAAGAATGGATAGATGATGATTGTAACGACGGGATCGACTCAATTCAAGTTCGAGTATCTGGTTCATGGAGCGACGATTATAAGACCCCGTCAACTCATCAAAGGCAGCCATCCGGGATAGGACATGAGTTTGAGTCTCCAGTCTTTTTAAGAGTTGCCCTATCCTGATATGGGTCTTCATACGAGCCACGAGCACGGAGAAATTGATGGGTTTTGTCACATAATCGTTTGCCCCCTCCTGAAGCCCTTGAACGATACGGGGAGTGTCATTATAAGCTGAAATCAGTATCACGGGTATTCTCGAGGTTTTTTCATCCTTATGGATATGTTGGAGAACCTCGATTCCATTCATTTTCGGCATCACGATATCCAAAAGGACAATATCGGGAATTCTATTCTCGAGAATTTCCAGAGCCTCGTTTGCGGAAGAGGAGACAATAACGTCGAAATCTTCTTTTTTCAGGGAGTATTCAATCAGTTCCAATTGCTCCGGATCGTCATCTACCACGAGCACGGAATACGGCTCCCCGGGAAAAGAAAGATCGTTTTCAACAATGGCTTCAAAATTCATAATAGATGGTTCAATCTGAAAACAAATATATCGTAAAATATAAACGATTTACAATATACAAGAAATCATCCGCATCGAAACTTGCAAGTAAAATATTTTGATCTCGAATGATTGAAATATGATCTTGGAAACGGGATTTTTTTTGAATTTAACCGGGATCATGGGGATAACCGGGATCAACAGGTGATTTTGCTTATCAATTTATGAATTCTATGTTGAAAGACTTGCATCTTTATAACGAATATAATTCATAATTATCATATTTAACTTGAAATTCAATAAAATTATTAGTGATAATTATGTTATGTTGAATCATGAGGTAACAAAAAATAATTTATGCAGGGATTGCCATTCAAAGCGCCTTCCTTATTGTTTATTAATTTGCGTCGTGGCGTTAATATTCGTATTCCAAAATGATAATCACGGCTTTCAAAAAGGTCATCATGGATTCCTTTCTTCTCATGGGATGACGCTTTCCAGCAATCTGTCATTGAAACATCATTTATTGATGTTTAACAGGATGTATCTGGAAAAAGATGGTAAGATATATTATGAGACCTATAATCGTTTTCCGGTAGGATTCTTCCTGATTCTTAAAATATTTATATTTCCATTCAGTCATGACTTCAGCATGCAGATATCCATTGCCCGGAACGTAATGATTTCATTCTTTGCGGCGGCTTTATATATTGCCTTCCTTTCCATCAGAAGATTGACAAAAAATACCTCTATGTCAATGGCTATTGTTCTTCTTTCCTTCTCGTCATATTACTGCATGTATTACAATGACATGATCTTTAATGATGTTCCAACTTTTTTTGGTTTGCTTTTAACGTTTCACGGAATGGTAATATATATTCAGGAGAATCGTTTTCCACAACTTCTCTTCAAGGTGATGTTTGGGTTATTTTTCGGATGGCAGGTATTGGCTCTGATTCTTCCTTTTATCGTTTATGGGATGTTAGAGGTATGGTTATCATCCGGAGCGTTTTCCCGTGTGGTAAAAAGCCGGTTTCTTCTCTTGGGATTGTTCTCGTTTCTTTTCGCTGCTTTCCTCCTTTCATGCAACCTTTTAAACGAGAGCATCACCATGAAAAAACCCTTTTATCAAATCCCAACTTTCAATAAAATGCTCTGGAGAATGGGATTAATCGAAAACAAGACATTGAGACAATCAGAAGAGAAAATACCCAAAGGTAAATTTCTGAGTGACCAATCCTATCGTATTGGAAGAATGAGCATTCCTTTTATTTTTGTTCCCTATAGAGGAAATTATCGTTTAATAATCGTTTATGGTTTTTGTGTTTCATTATGTTGTATTCTGGCGATAATATACGCACGAAGGAAAATCCTTGTTACAAGTTTGTTTCTATCAGGTTTTTGTTGGGCTTTACCCATGTGGAATTTCACGGGAATACATGATTTCCAGAGTATATTCTATATAGGAATTCCACTGATATTTTATAGCTTTTTATTGATACTTGCAGGAAAACTATATAAATCAATGATTTTCTACTCAGCCATCATTGCATCTGTCATTTTCATTCTCACAATCATTCAAATCAATATGTTCAAGTCTGTGGCTGCTGATACAAATAACAATCTTATAACATCAGACTTTCAACGAATTGCTGACAAGATTGGATATGGGCGTAAAGTATATATTACTGAGAATTATAACGCTATCGGAGGGGCTCATCACGGATTTGCATATTACCTTTCGGGAAATTACATCCAGAAGTCCCCTGATGACGCTGAATATCTCTTGTCTGAACGTAAAAAATCATTTCCCATTCTTCTTACAAACGAGAATACAAAAGTTTTTCTTTTTGAAAATGTTTCTTCGGAAAATCAAAATCCTTAATATATATGAAATCGATATTG
>JAFGFK010000204.1 GCA_016931135.1 Candidatus Sumerlaeota bacterium
AAACCCTATAAAAATCCTGTATGCGCATCCAGACTCTATTCCGGGAACGCAGGATGATTCCTGCGGGGTCATTCTCTATAAAAATCCGTTATAATTATTAAGGATATCTTTTATGATGGGAAGCGCTGTATATATTATTCAGCATAATATTTCCGCAAAATACCTGGATTTTTATAGGGATTGACCCCCGATTGCAGAAGATACTCAGGATAATTTGAAGGATTTTTATAGAGTATGACCCCTTGACGCAACCCAATATGCTGTGAAAAATGATAGAATTCAGACATGCGCCCCAATCCTTTTTACTTGAAAACGGAGGCATTTGGTCGTTTGAATATGTCATATTGATTCCCGGCATATGGAAAAAGTGAGGCTTTTATGAACAATCAACGTATCTTCAATCTGCTTGTTCTGGGATTTTGGTTTTCTTTATCGCTCGTTTTCGCATCTGATAAACAAGGCTCAAACCTGATTGGAAACGGCGATTTCCGTGGAGAGATCGTGAATGATCTTCCTGCTGGATGGGTGATAAAATCCCCGCGTCCCTCGATCTGCCCCTCTTTCCGCGTGATCGAAAAAAAGGGAGAGCGTTGTCTTTACATTACAGGTAAGGGAAATCCCGATTGCGCAGGTTATATAGGCGCGCCCGTGGAAATTGCGCTCGGGAAAACCTATCGTTTTCATGTCCTTTTTCGAAAATCAAAGGATTTGAATCCAATTCATCACCTGCTTTTTGATCTGGCTACTCCAAACGCATCCTATCAGATTGTCGAGTTCCATCGCCTGGAAGATGATTGGGTGGAAGGTGAAGCCATTCTTTCTTTTCCGGGAGAGGGGAAGATCAAGGCTGAAGCGCGGATTGGTTATCGCCTTTGTGCAAAAGAAAAAATCTGGATTCGGAATATCTCTTTTTCAGAAACGGAACCAGTCATTCCCCGATGGATTCGCGTGGCTTGCACACAAGGTCCGGGAAGACTCGAGGATTATGGCTTGCCGGTCTTTCGTAAAGCCCTCGATATAGCGGGAAAAACAAAGGCGGATTTGGTTCTCCTTCCCGAATACATGAGCGGCGAAGGGGTGCAGGAAACCATTACCGGACCTTCCGCGCAATTGATGTCGGAAAAGGCAGGACAATACCGCATGTATGTGGCAGGCACGATCGGACTGTATGATAAGGAAGCGGATCGGCTTTCTAATGCCGCGCTTCTTTTCAACCGGGAGGGAAAACTTATAGGGCGTTATGACAAAATCCACCTTTACGGTCCCGAATTGAACCAGGAAGGCGTTACCCCTGGCGATCATGTTCCCGTTTTTCAGACGGATTTCGGGAAAGTTGGTTTCATGACCTGTTCCGACAGCTGGTTTCCGGATGTTGCGGAACTGGTCGCCCTGAAGGGAGCGGATATTCTTCTTTTCCCCAATTTGGGTTATGATCGCGCATTGATGCATACCCGTTCCCTTGATAATCTCATAAACATCATTACAAGCACGCGTTCCGGGCAGTATGGGGTATGGGACCCCTTCGGGAATGACATCCTTGCCCGTTTTAAAGAGGGAAGCGTTTTGCCCTCGGTAAAGAATATTGTTGAAGTAGAGACGGAGGAGAAACTCGGGATTCTGATATTTGACTTGAATCTGAGCGTTCCTTCCGGTGGCGGAACCAGGCAGGATGCGGCGCGCAGCAAAAGGCACGTTGGAAACCAGCGTTATTTTCTGGAGGATGAAATTAAACAGGAAAAAGAACGCTGGTGGCAGGATTAGAAAATACATATCGACAAGAAAGACGATGCGATCTGATTGCGGCTCCCCAGCGTTTCGATTCCCGCTCAACGCTGCGTGGATTCGAGAACATGGAAAACAAATTCCGCCCTTATGTCCTTTATGAATTTTGCCACAATCTGTCCCTTGCCATCCAGCACGATGATACAGGGGATGCGGAATACCCCGAAACGGTAAGCGAGGAGCCGGTTCACGGAAACGTCTTCGAAAACGCAATAAAAATTGCGCGCTCTGGAATTGAAATCGTTTGTAAGAATGATATTTTTCTCCAATGCCTCGCATGCGGGGAAGTTCGCCCTCCGGAAATAAAGAATCATGGGAACGCCCTTGTTTCTCGCAGTTTCTAAAATCTCCAGATACGACCTGTGCCATTGAACCTCGCTGATCTGCGCCGCAGGGGGAAGAGGGGTTGCCTGGATCGGCTTTTCTACGGGCGTTGCAGCGGAGGGATACGCCACGGAAGGAATATATT
Organism: Candidatus Sumerlaeota bacterium; assembly: GCA_016931135.1. GTDB lineage: Bacteria > Sumerlaeota > Sumerlaeia > MWCT01 > MWCT01 > JAFGFK01. The sequence goes on from JAFGFK010000204.1 coordinate 2,252, forward strand.
CATTTGCCAGGAGCTGTCTTGCGTCCCGGCGAAGAACATGGATTTTTTTCCCGAGCAGATCCGAGACAAATAACAGATTTCCATCGAACGAAACAACGGAATCTACAAGATGGGTATCCGGAGAAGCCTTGGTCAGGCTGGTGAGCAAAGTGGTTCTTTCATCGAAAACCTCGAAAAGTTTATTTCCCCGAACCGGCGTTACCAGGGCGCATCGTTTGATGGGATCGATGGATATTCCCTCCCCTGAGCGCACGATTCCATTGTGCCTTGCGATGATCCGGCATTTATAAGCCTGGGGGTTCCACGGCGCCCCCCCTTCCCATGCCACGACGCATCCGGCGGAAACGCCCAGTATTTTCAGAGACGCCGGTTCGATGGCTATATCCCGTATGTATATCAGGTCTCCTGTCAAGCCTTCCGTGGGAAGGGAACCTGTGTATTGACCATTCATGGCGTTATAAATCCGGATTTCTCCCCAGTCCACGGCAAGAATCAGGTAATTGCCCAGAACATCGAGCCCCAGGCATCTCCGTTTTGGCTTGATTTCGCCGTGATTCCCGAAAGAAATATCCAGGCTGCCGTCCGAATAGAACTTCCGCACAAAGCATGTAGAGGAATCGCCTGTATCCGCCGAGAGATAGATGTTTCCCTGATCGTCGCATGCGAGCCCGCCGTATCCGCGCTGGCTGGAAAAGGGGTGTTTTATCAGGGTGACAATCGATGGATTGCTGTCCATGGGATTTTTGATAAGAAAAACCGACAATTCCTGCGGCGGTCTCTGGGAATCCAGAACATTGAATGTTGCAGCCAGGAGGTCTCCGGAAGGCGTGGATGTCAGGAATGAATAGTTCTCATTTCGCAGGGGGAGAATTTCAGAAGGGACCCATTCGCTTTGCCCGAATAAAAGTGAATCGAGGATAATAAACAAAAAATAAAACAAGAAAAACCGTTTTATAAGATATGTATTCACGCCCCTTTTACCCCTTCCGTTTCAGACTTTTCCTGAATATTGCAGCGCCCCATCACGTCAAACTGATAACGTTAAATTTTTCCAGATCTCCTTTCCTCATTTTATTATAAAAAACAATATTTACCCTTTTCATGTCAAGTAATTCTTGATTGATGGGAAAATTTTTATTGAAATGTTTTGATAAAAACTATATAGTGTTTACATAATGACACAATTGAAGACGAGATTTATGTTCAGGGGAAGGTTTCTTGAAACGTTTTAAATTCCCGCTGCGTTCCCCCGGGCGCACATCATTTTTCTTGGAGAAGAAAGGACAAAGGAAACTGGGTCAAACCCAAATGGCGCTAAGTTAAGGAGAAAAGGGGGGTCAAACCCTATAAAAATCCTGTATGCGCATCCTGACTCTATTGCGGGAACGCAGG
>JAFGFK010000205.1 GCA_016931135.1 Candidatus Sumerlaeota bacterium
CCTGCGTTCCCGCAATAGAGTCAGGATGCGCATACAGGATTTTTATAGGGTTTGACCCCCCTTTTCTCCTTAACTTAGCGCCATTTGAGTCTGACTCGAATTTTGAAAATAATCCCGCCCTTGAAAAATTCAGGAGTTCCAGTAATTCCGCGCATCCCGCTTCATCACATATCTCTTATGCGGCAACGGTAAGGGATCTTGTACCCGCAGCATCCACGCCGCAAGTTTCTCCAGGAGCTCCGAACGCTTTTCAACATATTCCGGCGCATCATAAAGATTACGAATCTCATGAGGATCATCTCTCAGATTGTACAGCTGTCCCTTCCCCATCATATCCATGATGAGCTTCCAATCGCCCTTGCGTACCATGCGCATAGTCCCGCTCTGCGTCCAGCTGTTCAAGCAATCGAAAGCGCCGGGTTTGCCATCGCGCGAGATTTCCAAACCATCCTTCTCCTGATCGAGCGATTCCTTCTCCGCGTAATGCAATCCGCCGAAACCCTGTTCAACATAAGAGCTGGAGAATTCCTTTTCCGGATAATCCTCGCCGCGTAATACAGGCAAAATACTTCTTCCCTGAACGCCTTCCCCGAGAGGCTCCCCGATCGCCTCGCAAAGAGTCGGCGTCAAATCCACAATGGATACATGCGCCGGATGCGCCTCTTCCCGCGCTTTTATGCCGGCGCCATAAAATTGGAGAGGGATTCGGATGATCGGTTCAGGCAACTCCGGACCTTTTCGCAACAAGCCGTATTCTCCCACCAGATCCCCGTGATCTGACAAAAATATCACTATGGTATTTTCCATCAGTTTTTTTTCTTCCATGAATTGGACGAATCGACGCAACTGATCATCGATCAATCGCAGCATCCCCAGGTAATTCAGCCGCGCCCTGCGGATTTGCCGTTCGTAATCGGGAAACGCCTTGATGAAACTCTCCCGGCAAAACTGATATTTGAATCCTTTGATTTCCAGAGCCGTTTTATCCGTATCCGGGGGAGGATAATCCGCCTCGAACATGGAAAAATACGGTTCAGGAACCTGATAGGGATTGTGCGGCTCGGGGATGCTCAGCCAGAGCAGAAAAGCTTGATTCCCGAGGGATTCAATCCACTGCGTCGCGCGGGAGACAAGGCGATACGGAATCTGGCATTCCAAGGGAAACGGCGTTGGATTCATGGAAACGTGGAAATGAGTCTCTTTCAGAAATTCATTGAACGCCTTTTCCTGTTCCGAGAGGGAGTCGCCGAAGATTCCAAGATGTTCTCCCGCAAACCAGAAATCCGTCTTTTCCGGTTTCAAATGAGAATGATTTTTGCCGCAGAGCCCTGTTTTATAACCATGCCGGCGGAAAATATCGAACAGGTCTTCCTTGTAAAAGGCGTCTTCGATATTCCAATTCGTTCTCACACGGCTGGCGCTCGGATATCTTCCTGTGAGCATGCTTACGCGCGCAGGACCGCAGATCGGCATCGTTGTGTAGGCATGATCGAACCAGACGCCGCGCTGCGCCATGGAATCCAGAAACGGCGTTGTATCGAGGGAAAATCCTTCACGTTTCGATAAATCCGCCCGCTGCTGATCCGTCATGATGATAACAATATTCGGTTTCTGCATTTATTTTTCTCCTCACCATCCGGACCTTCGCAAGGGCAATGGATCAACCGTCCACGCCATGCGGTTGCAGACTCGGAGCAGCATTTCCATTTTGACATCCCGATAATCCGGATCATCCCATAGATTGTTCGTTTCCTTCGGATCCTTTTTCAAATCATACAATTCCCCGAACGAATGGCTGTGATCCACGACGATCTTGATATGGGGCGTTCGCGCCATGGTGAGTTGCGCCGTGGGATCGCGATGGCTATCCAGGGCGTTGTAATACTCGCAATAAACATCCTCTCGGCGTGAGTTTCTTTCCTCTTCTCCGGAAAGAAGCTTCCAGAAAGAACGCCCTTGCATTCCAGGGTGGCGCGGAAGTCCAACCGCCTCGAGAAGAGTTGGCGCTATATCCGCCAATTCTATAAGGGCTTCGCTTCTTCCCTGCTTGATATGCCCCGGAAAGGAAATGATCAGGGGAACATGAATCGCCGGTTCGTAAAAATAGGGTCCTTTCAGATAAATCCCGTGATCTCCGAGCATTTCCCCGTGATCAGCGGAAAATATCACGATTGTATTTTCCGATTGACCGGTTTCCTCGAGCGCTTTGATCAATCGCCCCGCCTGCGCATCGATCAGATCGCACATCGCATAGTAGGAGGCGCGAATCAACCGATGATCCTTTTCGCTCATCTTTGTAAAGGGATACATGCGTTCCCTTCCATAAGCGCCCTCATGATCGATCCGCTGAAAAACTGTTTTATGCTCGAGTTCGCCCTCCACATAATTGGGAAGAGGTATTTCATCGAGGAAAGGCATGTAACGCGAAAGATATTCTTCCGGCGCGTCGAAGGGATGATGCGGATCAAAGAGATTCATGGAAAAGAGCCACGGCGATTTGTCATTTGCCCTTCGCTCGATGAAATCGATCCCCTTGTTCGCGCACCATGTCGTATGGTGGAATTCCTCCCGGGGCGAAAAAGCAACCCATTTGCATTCAGGATGCTGTGGCGGATCGCAGACTTCTCCTTTTTCCTTCAGCCACAGTTGATACTGGTTGTATCCGGGCCATTCATCCCTGTAGGGATGGTGAGACCAGTAAAATTCGGAATAACCGTCATCTATCCGGCGTTCGATCGTTGGGCAGGCGTCGGGATGACACGCCGAGAGGTGGAGTTTTCCCGACAATCCGCATGTATATCCCGCATCGGAGAGGATTTTGGTAACAGGGATTTCCGTTTCAGGAATGTCCTGCCCATTCTGGCGGCATCCCGTGGTTCGGGGGTATCTGCCGGTTAGAAAGCAGGATCGGCTCGGGGTGCAAACGGGGCTTTGGGAAAAGCAGTTGTTGAAAATAGTCCCCCGTTCCGCCAACCCATTCAGGTTGGGCGTATGAACAAAAGGATTTCCGTAGCAATTCAGCGTATCGAAGCGTTGCTGATCCGCGCATACCCAGAGGATATTATATGGATTCATGATTTTGTCCCCTTCATAGTATTTTTTGTATTTTTGACGAAAAAGAACGAATTATCATGTACTTCGATTATTGGACGATTGTTGAATTGTAAAGATAAATCGGGCGGGCTTCATCTTGACGACTTGGGATAAAGAGACAATTATAATGGTTTATTGAGTTAATTCTTCAACATCGACCTTATCTTTTGGTCTTTGTGTGGATTTTTTATTTTTGATCAGGTCTTTAAATCCTATAATTGTAACAATTCTTCGAAGTCTGGATGGATATTCATAAAGGAATTTCCCTGATTCAAGTCTCAGAATTTCAACCGCATCGAGCCTTTCTTCCGGGCTGCGGCTGCGCCAGAAGGCGCGATCATTTTTTGCCTGCTCCTCATGGGTTGTGATTGTCAACGCTTTTTTCATTCATACATCCCTTGTTTTTGCTCAAGTCGTATATTAAATTATATATTTTCATATTTCATTTTATTGTTCAAATCAATATATTTTTCTACATGGAACATTTTTTCCCGGGATATATCCGAGGAGAAGTCCGATAAAACAGGCTCTATTGTCTATTGAAAGATTCGAGGTTGATCAGGGCGCTAATTTTTATATCCCGATAATCCTGAACGGGCGCGTCTTGACGCCGTTACCGTGAATGCGGGATGAATTCTGCGCATTTTCTTGTTGACATAAATTTAAAATGTCATAATGTCAGACATATTGTATCATTCTAAACATTTAAAAAAACAAAGGAAACGTATATGCGCTTTCAAGCTGTTGACAAAACAAACCTCGTCGAAAAAGTAGAAAAACGGCTCCTCGACGTCATCAGGAAAAACCATCTCTCCATAGGAGACGGTCTCCCCTCCGAAATCGAACTGACGCAAAAGCTGGGCGTAAGCCGGAGCGTAGTCCGCGAAGCCCTCAGCCGTCTCCGCATGCTCGGCGTCCTTGAAACCAGAAAAAAACGGGGCATGATTGTCGCCGAACCGGACGTTTTCTCCAGTTGCGGAAGGGCGCTCGATACGGCGCTCCTGAATAAATCGGCGCAAGAGGACCTTTTCGAGATGCGCCTTATCCTTGAACTCGGATTCGCCGATCTCCTGTTTCTGAGAAAAACAGACGCCGATCTCGAATTTCTGGAAAAGATTGTCGAAAAAGAAGAAAAGACGAAATCGGAGCCCGCCCGCATCAAGCTGGAAATCAAATTTCACAAAACGCTTTATCAGATAGCGGGAAACGACATGCTTCTCCGTTTTCAATGCCTTCTCAATTCATTTTTCCGGGAGGCGGTACAACGGGAAAAGAAAAATAAAAGATATAAAGGGAACGCTACTCATCGTGATCTTCTCGAGGAACTTCAAAATGGAACCCCCGATGGATTCAGAGAAAAGATGCGTTCCCATTTGAGCCCGCATCTGATACGGCTCAAAGAAAGATCAAAGGGGGATTGAAACAAATGACGACGGAAAAAATAAAAGGACTCATTGCCGCGCCTCCCACCGCATTTCATCCCGATGGCAGCGTCAATCTGGATATTATCCCGATCCATGCGAAATTTTTAAATGCAAACGGCGTTGTCGGCGCTTTTCTAAACGGAACGACAGGGGAGGGATTTTCCCTCACCATCGAGGAACGCATGGCAATCGCTGAACAATGGGTGAAGAACGCCCCCGAAGGTTTAAGGGTGATCGTTCATGTAGCGCATACATGCCCGAAATCGGCGTGGGAGATGGCGTCCCATGCGGAAAAAATTGGCGCCTGGGGCATCGCAGAGATAGCGCCGATTTTTTTCAAACCGTCGCGCGTGGAAGACCTGGTGGAACAGGCGTCCAAAACGGCGTCTTACGCCCCCTCGCTTCCCTTCTATTTTTATCACATGCCACAGATGAGCGGAGCCCATTTCCTGATGAACGATTTTCTGCGTACCGCCGATCCCCTCATACCAAACCTCGCGGGAATCAAATACACCCATGAAAACTTCGTCGATCTGACGCTTTCCCTCGAATATGGGGGAGGAAAATATGACATCCTTCACGGTCGCGACGAGACGCTCCTCTGCGCCCTCTCACTGGGATGCCGGGGCGCCGTGGGAAGCACGTATAACGTCATGGCGCCCCTTTATATCCACTTGATGGATGCCTTTGATGCCGGCAATTTCGAAGAGGCGAGACGCCTCCAGTCGCTTTCCATCAGGATCATCAATATTCTGAGTGGAACCACTTGTTTTTTCTCCGCCTTGAAGGAAACCATGAAGATGCTCGGGCTTGATATGGGGGATGTGCGCGAACCATTGAAAAAAATATCTCCTCACGAAATCCGAAGATTGAAAGACGATTTAACGCGCGCGGGATTTTTCGATATTTGCTCCAGGATAACTGATTAGGAGAAGGATTTTATCATGAAAACCAGAACAATGCTCTTTATGATTTTCCTTGCCTTATTAATTCTGAACGC
>JAFGFK010000206.1 GCA_016931135.1 Candidatus Sumerlaeota bacterium
ATCAAGGATAACCTCAAGCATTCCAATGGTTTACCCGTCGAATGCGTGATAGCTGACACCTGCATCGGAGGCGTGGCGGAGGCTGCGCAAACCGCAGATAAATTCTCCCGCGAAGGCGTCGGCGTCTCCATCAGCGTCACCCCTTGCTGGTGCTACGGCGCTGAAACCATGGATATGGACCCCTTCATCCCCAAGGCTGTATGGGGATTCAACGGCACCGAACGCCCCGGAGCGGTTTATCTTGCAGCTGTCATGGCTGCCCATAACCAGAAGGGGCTTCCCGCTTTCAGCATTTATGGACATGATGTTCAGGATGCCGGCGACACAATGATTCCCGATGATGTGAAACAAAAACTCCTGCAATTTGCCACCGGTGGATTGGCGGTTGCCACGATGCGCGGAAAATCCTACCTCGCCATGGGGGGCGTTTCCATGGGCATTGCCGGTTCCATAGTCAACCCGGATTTCTTTGAAAGATACCTCGGAATGAGAGTGGAAACCGTTGATATGTCTGAATTTACACGGAGAATAGAGGAAGAGATATACGATAAGAAGGAATTTGCTCATGCCATGAAATGGGTTAAGCAGTATTGCAAGGAAGGCAAGGACTATAATCCCGAAAAAAACCAGAAAACCCGCGAACAAAAAGACAAAGACTGGGAAACTGTCGTCAAAATGACCCTTATTGCCCGCGATCTCATGATCGGAAATCCCAAACTTGCGGAAATTGGTTTCGAGGAAGAATCTTTGGGGCATAACGCCATTGCAGCGGGCTTCCAGGGACAAAGGCAATGGACAGATCGTTTTCCAAACGGCGATTTCATGGAGGCGATTCTCAATACTTCCTTTGATTGGAACGGAATTCGCGAACCTTTCATGGTTGCCACGGAAAATGACTGCCTCAACGGCGCGACCATGCTTTTCGGACACCTTTTATCCGGCACGGCGCAGGTATTCGCCGATGTGCGCACCTACTGGAGCCCGGAGGCTGTGAAACGCGTTACCGGCTACACCCTTGCCGGAATTGCGGAACGCGGCGTCATCCACCTGATCAACTCCGGCGCTGCTGCGCTCGATGGTTCGGGGCAGCAGACCCGGGGAGGGGCGCATGTGATGAAGCCTTTTTGGGAAATCACTTCCGAAGAGGCGATCAAGTGTTTGGGCGCCACCCAGTGGTATCCTGCGAGGCTGGAATATTTCCGGGGAGGGGGATACTCCTCCGGATTCCTTTCCAGAGGCGGCATGCCGGTTACCATGAGCAGGATTAACCTTATATGCGGATTGAGTCCCGTTTTGCAGATAGCGGAGGGGTATTCCATCGATCTTCCGGAAGGCGTAAGCCACGAATTGGAAGAACGCACCGATCCCACCTGGCCCACCACATGGTTTACGCCGATATTAAACGGCAAAGGCGCGTTTCGGGATGTTTATTCCGTAATGTCGAACTGGGGGGCGAATCACGGGGTTGTCAGTTATGGGCATATTGGTTCCGAGCTGATCACCCTTGCCGCTATGCTTCGCATTCCGGTTGGCATGCACAACGTTCCGGAGGAAAAGATATTCCGACCGCACGCCTGGAGCGCCTTTGGCACGCTGAACCTGGAACCCGCAGACTTCCGCGCCTGCGCCGCATTTGGACCGGCGTATTAGGAAACAGGGGATCGTTTACAGTTGACGATCCCAACATATTTTAATTATAAGGATTTTCCTATTCGTTATAAGGAGACACCGATATGTCTAAACCGGATTTAATCGAAATCAGGTTAAAACTGCCTTCTGATGTAGCCGAAACATTATCTAATAAAGAGATAATCGGGGCGCTTTGTGATAAGTCGTTTACTAAGGCTGAATATTATCAGAGTAAATGCAACGAATACAGGGAAAAATACAAAACGACTTTTGCCTCTTTCAGAAAAAAGGTAAACTCTTCAAAAGAGGAGCATTTCCAGGAATGGGATGATCTTCTGATATGGGAAGGGTGCGAGCTTGCCATGAGAGATTGGAAGAAAAAATATGCGGAGCTGAAAAAGCGCTTGGCATAGTAAAGCAATTAAAACAATCCAATCTGTTCACCAATATTGAAATTCAAGATCTTATTGATTACGCCCCTTTGAAAAGCTTGGTGTATTCCATTGCGGTGATGAGGTCTTTATAGGCTTCCTCTGCGGTGCAGGGAGGAGGCGTCTCGCCTTTTATCGCCCGGATGAAATTGATCGCCTGTTGCCGCATGGCATGTATCCACGGCATCTGGGGATGAATTGTCTTGGGCGATGATCCGCCACCCTGATCCCTGAATATCTCCACGGTTCCTGCGCGATTCGAGGCAAGGGGCGCGGGAAGATTCAGCCGGACATACCCCTTCTCATACGCAATCAAGGCAGATTCCTGCCAATCTACAGTTGTGGAATACGGCGTCATCTCTATGATACCAGGAACGCCGCTCTTGCTTTGAATGTTCATGATCACACCCGAGGGTTCCGCATAGGTTACAGTATAATCTTCTCCCAGAAGATGGCGCATCAGGTTCACCTGGTGGATGTAATAATTCACAAAGGAAATGTAGAATTCGTAGGTTTTACTGTCCATGTTTTTGGCAGCCGGGTCGAATTCCAGGGCGGGTTGCGTTTCCTCGATCCCCATCAGGTCGTTGAATCCTCCGGCAACCCAGTCTCCGGAAGGCATGGTGATGCGGATGTATTTCAATGATCCCAAACTCTTGGTTTTTCGGAAACCCTCCATAACTTCCTTCACATACATGGTAGCGGGATCGCTTCGTTTGTGATATCCCACCATGATCCAGGTTCCGCTTTTCTTCAGGGCTTTCAGGATTTTATCGCCCATTTCCACGGATGCAGCGAGCGGTTTTTCGATGAAAAGCGGGATTTCCGCTTTCAGCAGATCGGGCACAATGTGCCCGTGCCTGTTAAAAGGCTGCGAGGCGACGATGCCATCGAGACTTTCCTTTGCCAGCATTTCCTTGTGAGTGGAATAAACCTTTGACACCCCATAGCGCGCGGCAACCATTTTTTCAAGCCTCGGGCGAATCTCCGCAATGGCGGATACCTCGCATTCCGGAATCGTGACATAATTTTTCAAATGAGCGCATTGCCCCATTGCGCCCACTCCCACAAAACCGATTTTTACTTTTCCCATACCCTGACCGTCCTTTTTAAAGAGAAGTTTGAAGTTTGAAGTGTGAAGTGTGAAGTGTGGTATTCAATCATTATTTGATAAAACTCTTGCATTCCGCATTTCACACTCCGCATTCCGCATTCCACATTCCACATTCCGCACTCCGCATTCCGCATTTTTACCCTCCGTAGTCAAGCCAACGGCTTAACGAAGGAGGGCGCATTCATCTATCCCTTTCCGTTTTCTCAGCATACAACTCCTTCAAATGCGCATGACGCTCTACGTTCTGTTGTATCTGTTCATTGATCAATCGCGCAGCGGTCTTCATGGCTTCTTCCGGTTTTTTTTCGTTGGATTTGACAAGGTCCAGCTGTTTGCTGAGAATCCTGTAAACGACATTTCCGCTCACAAAGGGGCTGACAGGCTCCGGCTCCCCATAGTTCATGATATCGCGCCACACATCATTGAAATCCTCGTTTGGATACTCCGGATCGTGAAGGTATTCCTCCGTGTAACAATATTTTTTTACCGGAGCAAGCGCGTCCGCCTGGTGGTTGATCAGGTCGTTGTAAGGTTTGTCGTACATAAAGGTGAGAAAGCGAAACGCCTCCTCGCGGTGCGGGCTGTTTTTGTTTATGAGAAAACTTTTCCCATAACCGAGGTATTTTTTCCCGGGCCCATGGGGGCACGCCACCGCGCCCAGCCGCAGGTTTTTGTAATTTCGCAAAAGACAAAGCCACCAGCGACCCCCCAAAGCCATCGCGCCCTTGCCACCCCCGAACCACGTGATCACCCCGGAACCCCACCCCCCCTGCGTCGTCATTGCCGCCTCCTGAACAGGGCTCGGTGATACCTTGTATTTATAAATCAGATCGTACATGAATTGAACCGCAGAAATGGCTTCCGGCTCATCCAGAATGCACCGCGTTCCATCCGGACTGTAAATGTCCACGCCCCACATCTTCAGGAAATTCTGCACCGCGCCGAAATCGAAAAGAAAACCGAAGTGTTTGTATCGCCCCCCCTCATCCTTGATCGTGAGTTTCTGCGCGAGTTCGATCAGTTCCTCCCAGGAGAGTTCCCCCCTGGGATAGGGAATCCCGCAGGAATCGAAGATTTCCTTATTGAACCAGATTGCATTCACGGCAACGTTGGAAGGGAACCCGTAAATCCTGCCCTCATAAATGAAGGTGGGATCCGCTGCGCGCCACAAATCCTTTTCCACATCGATTCCCTTTTCCTTCAGTTTTTCCGTAACATCCCATGCAATGCCGGAATGTACATAAGCGGAGAGTTGGATGCCTGCGTAACAGGTGAATATGTCAGGACCTACCCCTCCGATGCATTGAACGATCACCTTCTGCATATCCGTATTGCTTGGATCGAGGGAGAGATAAAGGTCCGGATTGAGTCTGTTGAAAAGTTCGAGTTGTTCGCGCCGCGCCGGGTTGTCGTCACACACCCAGACAAGGGGAATCCTGCCCTCGTGCGATTTTGCCGGCTGGATGATCCATGCCACAAGGGAAAAAATGATGAGGAGCAAAAGGGAGCCGAGAAAGAAATATTTCATGAACCAGCCCCAAAATCCCGCCTGTTTGATGAACCGGATTTAAAATCCGTCTTATCTGTGAAAAACATGTAATCCATTATGATACTTCGAAGAGTTTATCAAGTTTAAACCACGATTTCACGCCGTTTTTTTATTACATTTAACTTGAAATCCTTATGAAATTTTAATAC
>JAFGFK010000207.1 GCA_016931135.1 Candidatus Sumerlaeota bacterium
AATTTCCGGCTGGATGCGATCCAGGCGGCGGCGCTGCTTGTGAAGCTCCCCCACCTCGAATCCTGGCACAAAATGCGCCGCGAAAACGCCGCCTACTATGATGAGCATTTACAATCCGCATTCCGCAATTTTACCCTCCGTAGCTTCAGCGAAGGAGGGACGCATTCCGCATTCAAAACTCCCGCTATCGCTTATAAGCGAGAACATCATATTTACAATCAGTATATTATTTCCGTTCCCGAGCGCCGTGATGATTTGAAAAAATTCCTTTTGGATAGCGGCATCGGATGCGAGATATATTACCCGGTACCCATCCATCTTCAGGAATGCTTTGCTTATCTCGGTTATCAAAAGAGGGATTTCCCGGAAAGCGAATATGCGGCGGATCACACCCTTGCGCTGCCCATTTTTCCGGAACTGACCCGCGCGATGCAGGATTATGTCATTGAGAAGATCTCCGAATTCTACAGGGTCTGAAATTGACAAACAAAACGTCCTGAAAAGAATTTAACCGCCCTGGTCCTTTTCAAGGAACCGAGGGCGGTTAAACATATCCCAATATCATTCGGAATCAGGTTGTCGGTTTGGGATTATTTCCGTTGCCATTTGTTACGAGTCCATTTTCCTTCACAGTTCCATTACTATCCTTGGAAGATTGCGCTTCCCCATTGCCTGTATAGATCTGAAGTCTTTTTTCCGCGGTATGGATGATTTTCCTGAGCATCTGGGGATAGGTGATGCCCGCATTTGCCGACATTTTTGCGAGGTGTCCATCCCAGCACCAACCGGGGTTGGGATTGACTTCAAGGAGCTTGGGACTGCCTTTTTTATTGAGTCTCCAGTCAAAGCGGGCGTAATCGCGGCACCCCAGCCTTTCGAAAAGTTTGAGACACCATTCCACAATGGATTTTTCCGTATCATCATCGAGTTGCGCCGGGATCGACCTGATCTTCCAATAGGGGGAATCGGGGAGCCATTTCGCCTCGTAGCCGCAGATGCGCGGGAGATCATCGGGCAGCATGGAATAATCCTCTTCAATGATAGGGAGGATGGCGTAATCCTCCGGGGGATTGCCGATGATGCCAACGCTGAGGTCGCTTCCGGTGAGAAATTCCTCGAGAAGAATAGGTTTGTCGTAACCGAATTTTTCTCTTATTTCGGAAATGGCGTCGGTGAGTTCCTCGACGGAAAAAGCCACGCATCTTTGCGTGATGCCGAAGCTGGAATCGCCGTAATTGGGTTTGACGATCACGGGAAAACCGATGGAGAGTTCAAAGGTGGTATCTTCCGGTTTAACGAAAAAGGCGTAAGGAACGGGGATGTCCATTTCCTTGGCGATACCGCGCACGAGGGATTTGTCATAGCAGAAAGCGAGGCACTGGGGTTCGGAACCGGTATAGGGAATTCCCAGCATTTCAAGGAGGGAAGGAACGTGAAGCTCGAGCCGGGGATTGTTGTTATAGCCTTCATCGCACAGGTTCAAGACAAAATCCACCTTGCCTTTGAGTTTCATCAGGTCGCTTACAAATGTGTCATGATTGGAGAGATAGGAGAAATTATAATTGTTCATCTCGCTGAGGGCGTCTTTCATCTGATCGATGGTATAAAAATCGTCATCGTCAAACACAGCGGAGGGTTTGAGGAGATCAGGCTTGTTTGGATCCCCGAGAAGCACAACGATATTTCTGGTTTGGATTTCTTTTTTGGGTTTGACGGGCGTCCACTCCTTGCGAACCACAGTCGTGACAATGAGGCGCTGTTCCATCATACCGAGGTCCTGGTTTCTCTGGGATTGGGGAGTCAGGGAGCCGTGGACGTTGATATCGGTCAAACCCGCTTCCTTGAGTAGTTTGAGAATCGAATCCTGGGTATAGAGCCTTTCCGCATAAAATTGATCGGCTATGACGCCCTTATCGACATGGGTAATGACCTCGCGGGAGATGAGGCGCTGTTCATCCATGGAAAGGGAGCGTTCGCGGCATACGAAATAGCGTTTGTCGATCCACTCCCAGGAGCGGGGTTGAAAATGATCCTTGAGATAGTTACCGTCCGCAACATCGATGAGGAGTTTGCCCCAGGGCTTGAGAACGCGGAAGACTTCCTTGAGAACCCTGAGGTCGTCATTGACGGTTTCGAAATACCCGAAGCTGTTACCGAGGATCATGACGAGGTCGAACGTATCGGGATCATAGGGGATTTTACGAGCGTCGCCTTCCTTGAATCGGACGCTGAGACCTTCTTTTTTTGCCGTAGCGCGCGCCTTTTGGATCAGGTAATGGGAACGGTCCACTCCCTCGATGAATTTAAAGCCTCTTCTTGCCATTTCCATGGAATGGCGTCCTTGGCCGCAGCACAGGTCCAGGATGCGGGAATCCGGGGGCATTTTAAGGATATCCGTGAAAAGATCTATCTCCTGTGCGGTTATTTTTTTGTCATCCACGACATCGGCGTCGGTCTTGAGATAGAGATAATTGAAGATGCGGTTCCACCAGTCCGGTCGCACATATTCTTCGAGATTCGGCACCGGACCCAGGATTTTCCTGGGGGGAACGGGACCTTTCTTTCGTTTAACGAGCTCTTTACAGCCTTCTTTTTTCATCGATTTTCACTCCCTTGACAAAAAATAAAGATATGGAAAAACAAGAGGAATTCCCCTTGTTTTATGAAGCGCGTACAGAAACAACGGATTGATTTTTCCAGCAGGAAAAGAGACCTGTTCAAAAAGGTTGGTAGATATTTGCCTTTGCCCAAAGGGTCTTCGAGTGAGTCCACTTAAAAAACCGCCTCCTCTTGTGCGGGCGATTCCAGTCTATCCTGAGTATTTCGATACATTCCCAAAAAAAATCATTATCTCTCGTATAAAGTCTCGCTAAGTGAAATCCAAATTCACACATTGATTGAGCTATGTCAAACAGCAATGCAATATAAAATTTGAAAATTTTTCTTTAGGGCGTTATTCCGATGTTGTCTGTTTTCAAACATGTATGAATAGCCTCCCTTTTTAAAAATACGCCTTATGAAGCGAGTTGGAAAAATATGCGATTTTTGATATTTTATTTATTCAGATTGTTCCTTATGAAGCCGATATTTTTTCACTGGTTTATTGACAAAACTTTGTACGATATAAAAGAGTATTTTTGAAATGTTTCGCGGAGAAAGGACGGTTCAT
>JAFGFK010000208.1 GCA_016931135.1 Candidatus Sumerlaeota bacterium
AGTTTGAAATCTTGCAAGTCTCGTTATATCATACTCTTGGAAAACTTCCTGAACCAAATTTCACACACAGATTTTTTTGAGGAGACTACATTTTCAGGTATGTTGATTTCTTTTATAAAGACTATAATGACTTCATTGGGACAAAGAAATCATTTACCTGGGCATCGGCAGAGAAAAAAAAGAAAT
The DNA here is from genome assembly GCA_016931135.1 of Candidatus Sumerlaeota bacterium. GTDB lineage: Bacteria > Sumerlaeota > Sumerlaeia > MWCT01 > MWCT01 > JAFGFK01. The sequence continues at coordinate 187 of JAFGFK010000208.1, forward strand.
GACTTCCGTGAGAATGGGGTCAAATCCCCCCGAAAGATTTAGAAATTTATATAATGCTTGGTTCGAATATGGAATAGTATTAATTATCTTCAATAAAACAGTATGGGAGGATTATCTATGGCGGAAGGCGCATTCTTCATCATGATTGTCATGATTTTACTTCTTGTTTTCTCCATAGCTGCTGGGGCGGCTTCAGTTGTTTTTGCATCGATTCTCACTTCAAAACCCAATACCAGGATATTGGGAAGGCGCATTTTCCTGATGGGAATAATCGGTATCCTTATCATGAACATACTTGTTATAATTCTAAGAACAAATGTTTCCGTGGTATATCATCTACCACGTTTCATGCAGGTTTTGGCAACTCCATTATTATGGATGTTCCATGCCACGCAACCTGTGTTTGCGTATCCGGCAGCCACGTTTTTTGGGTTTGCCTGGGCCGCAGGGATTGCATCTCTATCTGTGGTTTTTATTCTTGTCAGAAGAAAACCTTTGTATTGAGAGTGAATTGGGAATCAATCTCCCAAGGCATTTGAATTCCATTGAACCGAGAATCTAATACCTGGTATATCAGGTGCCTCGATATTTTCATCAAATCAAAGGTTAAAAGTGGAGGTTACTCAATGTACGGTTGGAAAAACCTTCTTGATGAAGACCGCCGCGCCATTCTTGAAGGGATACGGACAGGAGAGGCGTCAGGCGGTCCTTTCCATGCGGAGTTCGATCTGATTGACAGTTGCAACTGCCAATGCATCTTCTGTTCCTATCGCCATTGCATGAACGGCAAATCTTTCCCATGGGAAATCCTCAAGTCCCTTGTGAAGGACCTTTGCCGTGATGGATTGCGCAGCGTCCGTATTTATGGGGGAGGCGAACCTTCGATGTACCCCCATTTCGCCGATTTCTGCGCACTCCTTGGTGACAATGGAATCGTCCTGGAAGACCTTACAACGAATGGAATCCTGCTTGGCGATTTGTTGCCCAGCCTTTTGAATCTGAAAATCGATCATGTGATGTTGAGCCTCAACTATTCCAATCCGGAAGACCATTCCCGTTTCATGAGGTCGCCTCGTGGTTCGTTTCAACGGGTGATACATAATATTCAAAGCCTGGCGGATGGATTGGAAAGCCGCGGGAATCGACAGGAAACGCTTATACATATTCATTTCTTTCTTCACAAAAGTACGGTCTCCCATTTTACCGAAATGCTGGACCTTTCCAGAAAGATGCCTGTAGACTTGGTGACCATCCGATCCATCGGGGAGATTCCCGAAGAGGAACAAATACAGCCCTGGCAGATTAAACCGCTTTTGCGCACTATTCAAAGGGAAGTGAAGGCGCTTCCCATAGGATTTCCCCTTGAACTTGATCTCTCGAGCATCGGAGAGCAAACGTTCAGCGACAACCTGTTGGCTGCGCATCGCAGAATCCAGGTGGACCAGATCGCTCCATTGAGGTCCATTTCATACTGCTATACTCCATGGTATAACATGACGATATTACCGGGGGGAGAGACTTTTCCCTGTTGCTTTCTTGATCACACACCCGGGATTCTCTCCTGCGGGAATGCCTTTGAAAAACCGGTACAGGACATCTGGAACGGAAAGGAGTTTCAAAGGACAAGGTATGAGCACCGTCTTTCTTACATCATGGAGCAGAAAACGCCCTTTCAGGCAAGGCGCTTCCGCAAGACGCTTCCCTGTTGCTGGAACAGCGGCAGTTGTCCCCTGTCCTACCTGATGGCGGATCCGGATTTTTATATGGCAGCTCAAGATATCCTGCATAAGCTGAGGAATCGCCCCATGACCTCTCTCCTGCGTCGCCTGAATCGCTGGTCACGACCTGTTATTGAAGGAGTAAAGAAATGTCTGTGATTCTGCAATCTTTCTCACAACAGCCATGTCTTAACAGATGAAGTTTTTGATTTTTATAGAGTATGACCCCATGCTCCAACCACCCGTCAAGAAAACTGATGTGCACCCCAATATTCCCGCATCTTTATATTTCTTTTGACAATCCATTTCCCGGAACGTAGGTAAACCACGCTAATAAAGGAAAACATTATTACAGGGAGGAATTGTCAAATGTCTTGTATTATAAAAAAATATATGTTTTTGTGGATTCTCCTTTTTGCGTCTTCCATCGCCTTTGCGCAAAATGATCAACCTGAAGAAAACAAGCCATCCAAAACCAGTGTGTGGAACGCGATCGATTTCGGCGCTAAAGGAGATGGGAAAACCAACGATACTCGAGCCTTTCAAAAAGCCCTCGACGCCGCAGGAAAAGACAATCTTGGGGGAACGGTCTTTGCCCCTCGCGGAACTTACCTCATCGCTGAACATCTCAATATCCCGGGAAACGTAACCCTCGAAGGCGTCTGGAACATTCCGACCGCATGGACGCAATACCAGGGAACAACCCTTCTCGCAGTGGAAGGAGAGGGCGAAATAAATGGAACTCCCTTTATCACTCTCGGATGCAATTCCACGATCAAGGGCATAACTATATTTTACCCCAATCAGATTGCAAACGCCGCGCCCAAACCTTATCCCTGGTGCATCGCAGGAGGCGGGGCGGACAATCACTCCATCATCGATGTCCTTCTGGTGAATCCCTATCAAGCCGTGGATTTCGGCACGCGGGTTTCCGGAAGGCATTACATCCGTAACCTCTATGGACAGCCTCTCTTAAAAGGACTTTTCATCGATCAATGTTATGATGTCGGCCGTGTGGAAAATGTTCATTTCTGGCCCTTCTGGAACTGCGGGCGCGCGGATATGAAGGCAAGCGCGGATTTTATCGCTGAAAATGGCGAGGCGTTCATATTCGGACGAACTGACTGGGAGTATGTATTCAATACCTTTTGCTGGGGATACAAGGTTGGATATCACTTTACCAAAACTTCAAGCGGCGTCACCAACGGAAACTTCCTCGGCATCGGCGCCGACGCCACGAACCGTTCCCTCCTTGTGGATGATTGCGCGCCCTATGGACTTTTGATCACCAATGGCGAATTCGTCAGCTTCCTCCAGCCAAATCCTGTTTCCATTGAAATCAAAGAAACCAATACAGGCGTGATCCAGCTTCAGAATTGCGCCTTCTGGGGTCCCGCCTCCCAGATCGCTTCTATAAAAGGCTCCGGAACGCTCATGATGAATAACTGCAACATAACAACCTGGGATTTTGAATCAAAACAACTTCCGGCGATCGACGCCTTCGGGGGAAATCTGATCGTCAACTCCTGCAACTTCAACCGCCCGGGGCATCATATCCGTTTGAACAAAGGTCTTTCCACAGCCGTAATCTCCAGCAACCGTTTTTCCGGAAAACCTGTCATAACCAACAATTCCGAAGCGGATGTCCAGATCGGGCTTAACGTCAAGACAAAACTTCCTGAAGAAGAACCCGGCGCCATAGTGGTTGACAACAATGAACTCCCGCCCCTCTTCAGAACCGAAGGCGCATGGTACCAGGGCCAGGGCGGTTTGGACTACCTGGAGATTTGCCACTGGGCGTATAAGGGCAAGGGGGAATGCAAGGCATGGTTTACCCCCGAGCTTCTTGAATCGGGAGTTTACAGGGTCTTTATGTGGTATGGAAAAGACCCCTTCAATAATCATGCAACAAATATGCCGGTCACAATCAACCATAAAGGGGGAGCGGAGACCATCCCCGTGAATCTGCGCCAGAATACGGGGCAGTGGCGTCTCCAGGGGGAATTCGAATTCGAAAAAGGTTCATCAGGTTATGTGATGATAACCAACAATGCCGATGACAACATCGTCGCCGATGCAGTCAAATTTCTGCGGGTAAAATAAAATTTAAAACCGAACAGAAAAAGGAGATATTTCTCATGAAAAAAATCACGATCTTCACTCTCTTCATAGTTTTGAACCTCTCATTTTTATGCCCTGCGGTCTTCGCTAATGATTTTATGGAAGCGTTACCTGTTTTGAAGGAATACAGGGCGCATCGCGTCTCCAGCTTTGACAGAAATGGAGACAACGCCGATTTCCTTTCCGGCGTGAAAGGAACCGTCACCCTCGCGGAAATCACAGGACCCGGCGCCATCACCCATATCTGGTTCACCATCAATTCCCCTGAACAGTTTCACCTGAGAAAGCTTGTACTGCGTATGTACTGGGATGGAGAGGAGTCCCCGAGCGTGGAATCTCCCGTGGGGGACTTTTTCGGTTTGGGGCATGGCGCTTATTATCATTATCACTCCAGACCCTTTGCCATCGGAACCTCCAAGGGTTTGAACTGCTTCTGGTTCATGCCCTTTTCCCGCTCCGCGAAAATCACCCTTACCAATGAAGGCGATGAACCGGTCAGGAGTTTTTATTATTACATAGATTATCGTTTCTATGATGAAGAGCATTCCAATCTTTTGCCCGAAATCAATTCCATGGGCAGGTTTCACGCACAGTATAGCCAGGAAATGCCCACGACAGAAGGAAAGGATTATACCATCCTGAAGGCGTCCGGAAGAGGACATTATGTGGGATGCAATCTAAGCATCCAACTGGGCAGCAACGGCTGGTGGGGCGAGGGCGATGACAAGTTCTATATCGATGGCGAAACTTTCCCCTCCTTATACGGCACAGGCTCGGAGGATTATTTCTGCGGCGCCTGGTGTTACGGCGAGGCGTTTGACAGCCTGTATTTCGGCTGCCCCTTACGAGGAAAACACGTGAAAGGGGAATTGTGGAACGTGTATCGTTATCATATCGAAGACCCCATACCCTTTACAGAATCCATCCGGGTGGATATCGAGGCGCTGTATCAGAACCCTCCCTGTGATTACTCGAGCGTGGCTTACTGGTACCAGGTGGAACCTCATGTTGCGTTTCCGCCTCTTCCTCCTGTTGAGGAGCGCCTCCCCCGGGTAGCGGCGAAACAGCCGGTGATGACGATTTCCGGCGCCCTGGAAGGGGAAAACATGAAGGTCCTTTCCCATTCCAAAGGCGACGCCGTGGATGTTCAGGATATGACTACATTTGAAGGCGGATGGAGCGGCGGCGCCCAGCTCTGGCTGCACGGAAATAACGAGGGCGATTTCATCGAAGTCGAAATCAACCTTCCGGAAAAGGGCGTTTATGAAATCGAGGGATATTTTACCAAATCTTTTGATTACGCCATCTTCGACGTCCTGATCGATGACAACCGCATCAATGCTTACCCCATCAATGGATACAGCCTGCAGACGTGGCACAGCGGGAAAATCGTACTGGGCAGAACGGAACTTACAAAAGGCTTGCACAAGGTGAAATTCATCGCAGTGGATAAAGACCCTTCCTCATCCAGCCACATGATCGGAGTGGATTGCATGAAGTTCAATAAACTGGAAAAGGACGATCTTGGCAGGATCATCATCGATAATCTCGATACAGCCTCATCGTTTCGCACGGAAGGCGCATGGAACATTGGAAGCGGTGGGGAGGATTATGGGACAAACGTGCATTGGGCGGAGAAGGGAAGAGGCGAAAGCCGCGCCTTCTTTACGCCCGATTTTCCCAAATCCGGGAATTACTCAGTATTTATATGGTATGGATCAGATTCCAACAGCGATCATGCAACCAACGCCCCCCTTATCATCCATCATGCAAAGGGAGAAGATGTTGCAACCATCAACCTGAAGCAAAATTGCGGGAAGTGGAATTACATTGGAGAATACAAATTCCAGAAGGGCAGATCCGGTTTTGTCATGATTTCCAATAATGCCGATGGCAATGTGCTCGCCGACGCCGTGAAATTCGTGAAAGAATAAGATGCCCCCGGAAATCAGGGGGAGAAAAGATGGGTATCGCCATTGGATACTGTTCCGTTTGTGGGAAGGAATTGATGGTGATGCGGATCGAAACAAGGAAACAAATAGAACAGGCAATATTGGGAGGCGCCTTTTTCGGCGGCGGGGGAGGGGGATTCCTTTCCCTCGCCCGTAAATTGTCAAAGGATATTTTGTCAACAGGATGCCTTGAGATCCTCTCTCCAAAAGAAATTTCCCCGGAATCCCTTGTGGCTACTGTTTCCTTTCTTGGCGCTCCCGGGGCATCCGGAACGCACATCACTCCGGATGACCAGCTTCGTTGCCTTTCCCTGTTTGAATCGCATCTGGGAAAAAAAGTGGACGCCTTTATCTCCTGTGAAAACGGCGCGGTTTCCACCATCAACGGCTGGCTTCTTTCCGCAGCAACCGGAAAACCGGTTCTCGATGCGCCGGCAGATGGGCGCGCGCATCCTACAGGCATCATGGGTTCCCTTGGTCTTGAAAGGAAAAAAGGCTATCAAACCATACAGGCGTTTGTTGGCGGTGATGCGAAAAAAGGAAAACATCTCGAGGGCGTTATCAAGGGAACCATTGAAACGACCGCGCCGGTTGTACGAAGCGCAGCGGCATCGGCAAACGGTTTGATCATTGTCATTCGCCACCCGGTTTCTGCTTCTTACGCCATTCGCCACGGCGCGCCAGGCGCCATCAGAGACGCCCTTATCGCAGGGGAGATCATCCAAACCCGTTCCCGCCATGGTGGCATAAATGTCGCCAATGCTTTAACTAAAAAGTTTGGCGGAATTATTATGGCAAATACGCGGGCTGTTCATTTCGACATGTTACAGGAGAAGGGATTCGATAAGGGATATATCCGGATGCAAAGCGGTCATACGCTTTTTTTCCTTAATGAATATCTTGCGGTGAATATCAACGGGAAAAGGGAGGCGAGTTTTCCGGATATTATCTTCACGCTAAACGCTGAAAGCGGGATTCCTTTATCCTCCGGAGAGATCATGAAAGGAGCGCCGTTGATTCTTGGAATGATCCCGAAAAAGAAATTGAAACTGGGGGCGGGAGTCAGGAATCTTTCCAATTATAAAATATGCGAGGATATTCTGGGAATTTCCCTTATAAAATATGCGCGAAAAACCGGTTAAATTATCTCTCGTTACCATCGGGCAATCCCCGAGAAATGATCTCTGGGATGAGATCGCTCAAAACCTGGATTTCCCGTTTGAATCGTATCATTTCGGGCTTCTCGATACCCCAGAATCGCTCGAACGTCTTCTTGCTGGTTCTTCTGAAAAAGAGATTCTTGTGACGCAATTAAGAACCGGGGATGCGGCGCGCATCTCTTCTCAAAAGGCGCATCCCGCCCTGATAAATTTAATAGCGGAAATCGCAAAATGGGAAAAACCGGACGCCATCATTGTTTTGTGTACAGGGATACGCGAGCCGGAATCGGCTTTTCCTTTTCCGGTTATTTATCCAGGCGTTTTGATACGGAATAAGGTCATGGAAAATCCGGTCGAACTTACAGGCGTCATCCTTCCTGATAAGAATCAATGGGACTGGCTCGATCCTGAATTGAAAAAGCGTAAAGCGATTCTTTTCGAGATCGATCCCCCGGGAACGGAACAGGAATTTCAGAAGGCTGCGGATTATCTGACAGATCGAAAAGTCCGTTCCGTGATTTTTCATTGCATGGGTTATCCTCTTTCCGCGGCGGCGCCTTTTTCTTCGGATTTTACGGAACAAATCGCGCATCCGCGGCTGCTGATTTCCCAGGCGCTGAATCAGCGATTCGGAAATATTTTACCACAAAGAACGCATAGACCCCGGCGCGGCGGAGCCGCAGCTAAATGAAAAATGAAAAATGAAAAACGAAAAATGTAAAAAGTTATGGGGGTCGGACTCGGTGATTTTCCCGATTTTCTCTTGAATCAGCGTTTTGGATCATATCTGTGATTATTCAATAATCCCTTGATGAGCCAAACTCGGGTTTAACTATAAAATTGGAAAACTATCCCAATGTAAGCGCTCTTCTTAAGGTCTTTCGTCTTCGATAGATGATGGCAGGGGAGAGGCGACAAGATTCTTACCATGATTCATGGAAGGAAGATGTCCTTTCAGATACCAGAGGATACATGCGGCAAGAATCTGAAATAATCCGGTAACGATGAATGGCGTGGTCAACGCGTATCGGGCGACTAAAAATCCGGACAGCGTTCCCCCAATCGCGGATCCGATGTTGTTGATGGTCCGGTTGAATCCATAATTCCCCCCCATTCTTCCCGAGGGAAACGCCAGGCTCACCAGCATGGTAACGCCGAACGTAACAAAACCGTCGCCACAGGTGTGAACGATCCGAATCAAAAGAAATTCATTGTATCCCGGGGCGAACGCCGTGATGAAATGCATGAATCCGGAGACAAACATGCCGAATATCAGGAAATGGGCAAAACCGCCGTGATTTTCTATAACATGCCCGGCGATTCGTGAAAATATCCCGAGGGCGATCCCTGTACCGATGAAAAACAAAGCCATCTGATACCCGTTTGCGTTGAAATTTTCCACCATCATGCGCACCATGCTGAAACTTTCAGCTCCCCAGTGAATGCCCAGGGAAAAGGCGAGCAGGGCAAGGCAGAATACCGGAATCTGCCGGATGTCGTGAAAATATCTGATCATGGGGAAGCGTTCTATCGAGGCTTCGGGCAGCCCAAGAGTCATCAAAATGCAGATCGCATGAAAGAACGCCCCCAGATAGAATATGATCGATAGGGGGAGGGAGAATTCCCTCACAAGAATGCTAACAAGGGCGCTTCCGCTCGCATAGCCGGATGTCAAGGAAGCTATGAAAATCGAAACCAGCCTCCCTCTTTTTTTCTCGGGAAGGGTCTTCAGAAAAAGGACATTGATGGATATGAAGGAAAGAGTGACGCCGATCCCCCCAAGGCAAACGGCAAATACGATTGCGCCGAAACTGCTCAGGTAAGGCATCCCGAGACAATAAACCAGGGATAAGACGGTTCCAAGCATGATCAGAAGCTTGCACGAAATTCGATCCGCGAGAAGTCCTACCCCGAGAACCACCAGCGGCATGACCGCATGATAGATTGCCAGAATCCCCCCGATTTTCGCTTCGTCCACTTTCAGGGATTTCAGGTACAGGGAAAGAAACATCAGCGCCATGCTGTTTCCGCACTGGGTGCAGAATGCGTATATGTAAAAACGAAGAGTCTTCATTGTCTTTTTTCAAATGAAATATCGAGGCATCTTTAATCACGTTCCTTTTTTTTCGTAAAGGGTAAAATGTCAATTGCGAGGCTTTCAAACGCCGTTCTCATTTTCCGGTTATCCTTGACACCTTTTACCCCTTTTTTTAAAAGTATCCCGTTGTTTTTGTCGATTATTCCCATTCATGAGGAGGCTTGTTCGATGACGAATGAAGAAATCAACCAGACGTTCCAACAGATTGTCGCTTTATATAAGGATAAAAAATACGATCAATGTCTTTCCATGCTCGATAGTATGGAAGCGTCTTTTCCTCGGAATAAGGATGTTTTATATCATAAAGCCCTTTGCCTTGCCTCCCTCCGGCGTTTAGAAGAATCCATGGGGTATTGTCAAAGTCTCAAAGGACAGTTTTCCGATAATCGCATCGAGGAACTGGAGCAATGGATCATCCGCAATACGCCAAAAGCGGGCGTGGGACAATTTCAGGAGGTACATGGTGAGGGAAATTTTATTCAGGAATCTTCCCAACGGCAGACCACCACATCCGCCCCGCAATCTAAAATGTTTTGTACCGGATGCGGAGCGGAAAATGATAAAAACAATTACAGATGCATCAGATGCGGAAGCATTTTGCATGCGCCGGCGCCGGCAATGCAAATGGAGACCGCCGCCTCTTCGCCCTTGCTGGAAAATCTCGAGAAAAGGGCGAATATCTCCTTTACCACCGCTATCATCGGCTTGGTTTTCGGATGCCTTGCGCTCGCGCTTTCCGCCATCATCGGCGCCGAAGGAAGTGAACCCAGCCCCCCCGTCGCCTTTTTGATCCTGGGGATTCTATTTATAACCTTTGTCTTCTTCATGGCTTCCGTCATTTACGGTTTCATGGGAGTGAAGGCTGCCAATACGGTAAACAGGTGGAAGGCGATCGCCGGACTTACCATCGGAGTCCTCGGCATCGGATCAATGGCTTGCTGCTTCTTCCTCGTTCTTCTCGCGCTTATTGCCCAGTTCAGCATCGGCGAGTTCCCGGGAGGATTCAAGCCTCGCTAAAGGAAAATGTTTCCCGCCATTCGATACCATCCATTTTGTCCATGATCTGTCCATTAATATTGTAATCAGTAATCCATATATAACGGCAGATGCCCTTGATCTCGATCGAACAGGAAACCCAGCCAGCCCCAGTGTTCCGGGGAATCGAACGATGTTCCGGTGGAAGGCGCCACCAGCGCTTCGCCCGATGGCGTGATCTGGATCAAATCCGCCTTGCCATCCGTATTGACATCTCCCACAAGGGGATAATACCCTTGCGCTTCATCGTAATAAAAATTCAGCCTTCCCCAACGCGTGGGAGACGCATAAGTGGATTCTGTGGAAAGGGAAACCCAGGGATCTCCGGTGGGCGTGATCTGGATCAAATCGTCGGCGCCATCGGCGTTTACATCCCCGCACAAGGGATACCAACCGTCAAAGGGCGCGTATTTGAATCCCAGATATCCCCAGCGTGAAGCCGAATTATACATGGTTTCCGTGGAGAGGGCCACCCAGGCGTCTCTATATTCCGTCACCTGAATCAGATCGCACAATCCGTCTCCGTTGGCGTCGCCCGCAAGCGGCAGGGCGCCGTTTTCCCCGGGCGCGCCGCGGTTGAAACGGTAACCGAGCCAACGCCATCGCGAAGGCGCGGAATAGGCGCTTTCTGTTGAAATGGCAGCCCAGGCGTCTCCATATTCCGTTACCTGGATCAGGTCATCCGCGCCGTCGCCGTTTACATCCCCATTCAAGGGCATCCAGCCTTTACTCGCTTGCTCCACATACTTGAAACCGAGCCATCCCCAGCGTTTTCCTTCAAGATTCTTATTATTCAGGGAGACGGAAACCCAGGCGTCGCCATATTCGGTGATTTGAATCAGGTCATCCGGACCGCTTCCATTAGCATTGCCTGAAAGAGGCATCCAGTTATTCAAGGGATCGAAGCGGAATCCCAGCAATGCCCTCAGGTATGGTTCGCCAAATGGGGGAACGCCAGGGCAGGTCGCGCCCCAGAAATCAGTTCCAGGCTTGATCTGGCCAAGAAAGGGGTAATTCTGTGGCGTTGGGGAGGGAATCGGCGTGGGAGTTGGTTCCGTAAACGTAAAATGGAATCTTCCGCAGATGAATCCGCTCGGGTATCTTCTCATTACGAATGCGCCTTTTCCCCCGTTTCCATCCGCTTGAAGATCGATCGCGCCATAACCATATTCCGCCACATCTATCCCTAAAGGAATATCGTCCATTATAGCGCCGGTATCGCCGTCAAGGGCATAGAGATGATCTTCGTTCAGGGCTTGCGTACTTATGCAAAAAACGACATTCCCTTCATCAAAATATCCTAAGGGACATGGGATGTTTAATTGATCGAGAGGCGGGACAAAGTCTGGATTTTTCGTCCAATGCCCTTCGATATTATCCACTCTGTTGAATAGATTATTTTCATCCTGATTTCCTTGTGTGAGATATACGGTCTGACCTGTTTTGCCAAGGGCAATTCCATGTTTCCCGAGATTAAACGCCGTTTCCTGAGATAAATAGAAATTCGTTCCATCAACCGTTTCAAGTAACCTCGCTGCGTCATTATCCGTCTTTCCCGTTACGGCTATAATAGAGTCAATTCCGGAACGCTTGATATCCATAACCCGGGGGAGACCCATGAAGGGAATAAACTTTTGCGTGGGAAGCGCGCTTTCGTTTTCCCAACGGATCAATGAATCATACGGCGTCGTGTTTGTTCCTCCATAAATAACGCCTGAATCATCTATGCAAAGACCGAAGATATTGAGGGAGCCAAATGTCAATCCCTGGAAAGTCAGACTCGTCCCCAGGTCTTCACCAGTAATTCCATCGATGATATGGATCGGACTTTCTTCATCGGAAGGGGTGGATACATAAAAGCGATTTTTTGTGAAGTTATACCCACCTGATAAAATAAATAAAGTTTTGTTTTCGTGAATCCAATCCACGGTCACCAGGATATACGATCCGTCCTTTTGGCAAAAACCATATCCAAGAGAAAAAAACATAAATAAACCAAGAAAAAAAACTGCCACGCGAAGGTATATTCGTTTTTTCATCTTCTTTATCTCCTCATTTAATTATATTCATGTATCTAATAATCAGCATTCCGATCAATGATCAAGATAAAACTATAGATATTCATTTATTGGGGCGCATGTCAGTTTTCCGAGTCATAGGGATTATAGGGTCATACACTATAAAAATCCTTCAAACTATCCTGAGTTTTTTCTCGAATCGGGGGTCAATCCCTATAAAAATTTTCAACTTTAATGGGTTTTGGCATTGTTTGGAGTGAAGGGTATGGTATTATTCATATAAGATCGTTTTCTTCTGAAAATATTCGGAAAATTGAATATCTTATGTTTTTCACGCCTATGAAGGAATAGCAGCTTCGCCGCGCCGGAACATATTTTCCTTCGAGAATCTTCAATACTCCAGATAAAATGGCATATATCCCTGATTCCGATCGAAGAGGAATCCCAGCCATCCCCAGTGTTCAGGGGAATCGAAGGATGATCCGGTGGAAAACGCAACCAGGGCTTCGCCCGATGGCGTGATCTGGATCAAATCCGCTTTGCCATCCGCATTCACATCTCCCATAATGGGATAATACCCTTGCGCTTCATCGTAATAAAAATCCAGCCAACCCCAGCGGGATGGCGATGCGTATGCGCTTCCCGTTGAAAGGGAAACCCAGAGATCACCGGTAGGCGTGATCTGGATCAGGTCATCCGCTCCATCGGCGTTGACGTCGCCGCATAAGGGATACCAACCGTCAAAAGGCGCATATTTGAATCCCAGCCATCCCCAACGCGAAGGCGAATTATACATGGTTTGCGTGGAGAGCGCCACCCAGACGTCTCTATATTCCGTAACCTGGATCAGGTCGCACAATCCATCGCCGTTGGCGTCGCCGGCAAGCGGGATCGCCCCGCTTTCTCCCGATGCGCCGCGATTGAAACGATAACCGAGCCATCCCCAGCGCGATGGCGCGGCATACGAGGTTTCCGTGGAAATTGACACCCAGGCGTCGCCATATTCAGTCACCTGGATCAGATCATCGCTTCCTGTTCCATCCACATCGCCCGTAAGCGGGAGCCAGCCGTTGTATGTCG
>JAFGFK010000209.1 GCA_016931135.1 Candidatus Sumerlaeota bacterium
AGCGAGCGAGGTTGTGATAACGGCAGGCAGTGTGACAACCGTGGATTTCGTTATGGGGGCGCCTCCGGAGATCGACATTGTCACGCCGTCGGTTGCGGGGGAAAGGGCGTTTGGGAAATACGCCATAAACTGGACGGATTCCGATCCTGATAACGCCGCATCGATCAGTCTATATTTTGATAATGATAATACAGGGGCTGATGGCGCGCTTATCACAGAAGGCATCAGCGAGGATTCCGTGATCGATCATTACGAGTGGAATACGACATCGACATCTGAGGGGATTTACTGGATATATGGCGTGATCGATGACGAAGTGAATCCGCCGGTTGTATCCTATTCATCCGGATCCGTCATGGTAAGTGAAATCTCGAAAAACAATCTTCGGGATCATATATTAGGGGTTGCAGCGATACCGCCTTCCCGTATTTCCTACGCCGACTTCAATGGTGACGGGGCGCTGGATATAGCGGATTTGATCGTTCTGATCAACCACGAATGATTTTCTCATATTACGCGTTTATCTGAAACTTTTGGTGGTTTGAAGGATGATCTATCGGTTTTCCAAAGGTTAATTCAGAGACAGACTTTTAAATCTTCGCCGAAATGCGTTTTGATATATTTCTTCATCAGTTCTTCCGCTTCCTCGCGGCATTGACCGCATACGGTTCCCAGTTTTGTGCGTTCCTGGAGTTCGCAATAGGTGCGAGCGCCTTCCAGAACGGCGCGCTCGATTTCCTCATCGGTCACATTCATGCACTGGCACACAAGCCGCGCCTCTTCCTTTTGTATCTTGTCCAATTGCCCGTTTCTCTTGTAATAATCGTTGATGGCGGCGCGAAGGGCTTTGTCTCCCAGAACAGAGCAGTGAATCTTGTGTTCGGGAAGTCCGCCTAATTCCTTTGCGATATGTTTGGGGGAAAGATGATAGGCTTCATCGAGTTTCATGCCTTTCACCATTTCGGAAAGAACCGACGTGCTGGCAATGGCGCTGGCGCAGCCATAAGTCTTCCATTTGCAATCCGTGATGATTCCCTTTTCCTTATCCACCTTGATATAAACGATCATCTGATCCCCGCATTTGATGTTTCCCACAATGCCCTTGCCATCTTCCGCGTAACCGGTGTCGTCGATCAGGACATTCCGGGGATGCATGAAATGATCCTTGACCTTTTCCGTATAAACCCATTCCACTTGTTCGCTCATGTTCAACTCCTTTGAGGGGCTATCCAGGTTCTGGAAAAACCGTGTTTCAGGATGCATAGCTCCTTTTATATACTGTGGACATATCCCGTATTTTCCGGATCACGTTCGGCAATTTATCGAGGACATACTCGATGTCTTCCTGAGTGGTTTCTCTTCCCATGCTGATGCGTATGGAACCGTGGGCGAGTTCCGCGCCCACCCCTGTGGCAAGAAGGACATGGGAGGGATCGAGGGAGCCCGAGGCGCAGGCGGAACCTGTGGAAACCGCAATGCCTTCGAGGTCAAGGTAGAGGAGAATCGACTCGCCTTCGGCGCCTTCAAAGGAGACGTTGAGGGTGCCGGGGAGGCAATCCGCGGGATGCCCGTTGAAGCGGACATCCGGGATATTATCCTCGACGCCTTTTCTGAGAAGGGCTTTGAATTCGAGGAGTCTTTTTTCTTCTTCCCGCATTTCAAGGGTTCTCATTTCGATCGCCTTTCCCATAGCGATGATGCCGATGGTATTTTCAGTACCGGCGCGGCGTCCGCGTTCCTGGTGTCCGCCGCGGATCAGGGGGCAGAAAGGGGCGCCTTTCCTGATATAAAGGGCGCCGATACCCTTGGGACCGTAAATTTTATGCCCGGAAATTGTCAGAAAATCCACATCCAGATCCTTGACATTCACGGGAATTTTCCCCACCGCCTGAACGGCATCCGTATGAAACAATATTCCCTTATCGTGAGCCATCTGGGAAATGGTTTTGATATCCTGTATCGTGCCGATTTCGTTATTTGCCATCATGACGGAGAGCAGCCTGACCCGATCGGTCAGAATCTGCCGCAGTTCGTCCATACGGATTTTCCCGCGAGAATCCACATCGATGAACCGTACGCCTACCCCTTTTTCACCGAGACATTTGGCGGTTTCCATGATGCAGGGATGTTCTATCTTTGTGGTTAAGATTTCCGATCGTTCGCCAAAGATGCAGGCGTTGAGACTCGAGGAACAGGCAATGATGGAGAGAACGGTGTTATTGGCTTCGGAGCCGCTGCCGACGAAAATCATTTCCTCCGGGGACGCCCCGATGAAATTCGCCACTTTCTGGCGCGCGTCTTCGACTCTCTGGCGCGCCTCTCTACCGAAGCTGTGCATACTGGAGGGATTGCCGAAAATTTCCATTGCCTCAATAATCGTCTTTTTCACCTCGGGGTGAACCGGCGTTGTGGCGTTATTATCCAGATAAATCCTTTTGGATGACATTCTAATCTCCTTAAAGAAAAAATCTGATTATTTATAGATCACCGCATGTAAAAAGGTCAATTTCAAATGACAGTATTGTGAAAAAATCATTTTTTCTTCATGTTCAAATCCCTGACTTTTTTAAAGAATTCCTTGTTGAGTTTCATGGCGGTTTTATCATTTTTCACGGCTTTGATGAAATCCGCGAGGTTATCCACCATGAGATTCATGAGTTTTTGTCCTTTTTCCAGGTTTGCCTTGCGGGCGTCTCCGGCGTAATGATCCGGGAAATCGGAATACCAGCTGATGCCGGAGAAAAAGGGCTTGAGATGATTCAGGCGGCCAAGGGCTTTGGTTCCCTTTACGGGAACCTTGCGCATTTTGACAAGGGTGGGGTCATTTGCGAGTGTGATACTGGTTTCGCATTCGCAGGCATGGCCATGAACGGATGTTTCAAGCAGGCTTTTCCAAATTTTTTGTCTTTCCTGGGAAAGCCACTGGGTCTGGATATAGAGGTTATAAGGTTTTTCCTCCCAGAGACTTGCCTGAGCGAGAAAGTCGATGAGATGCCAGTTACCCCCGTGGGCGTTATGAATGATGATTTTAGTGAAGCCGTTTCTGCCGATTTCATCGAAAACCGCCTGGCAGAGTTCCAGGAGCAGGGTGGGTTTCAGCGTGATCGTTCCCGGGAAACAGCGGGCTTCGTAGATTTGTCCAAAGTAGAAGTGGGGAAACACAACGGCGGGTTCCTTTTCAGCAGCGAGGCGGCAGATTTTATGCCCGTTGAGGTAATCGGTTCCCAAAGCGAGGTGTTCGCTGTGCTTTTCGATCACGCCCATGGCGATCACGCAGACGCCTTTGGTTTTTCGTACGGCTTGTTTCAATTCGGTCGAGGTCATACATTCCCATCTCATGATTATAATCTCCTATTAACTTATATAACCTTTTTTCCTATAGGAGAAATCCCTCAATTTCAACCAAGATTTAAAAAAAATCAATGCTTTCATTTTTTTCTTGCAAGGAATTGACTTACTCACCTTAGAATTTTCTATTTTGTAACATTTTAGCCGGTTTTGTATTACGGGGAGGTGAATCATGACAAATCCAATCATGCTTCCAGAACTCAGGGAACTGATTGAAGAAAACGATATAGACAGCCTGAAGGAATTCTGCGAAAGCGGGCATCCGGAGGATATTGCCGATTTCATATCCGCCCTTGCGCCGGATGAGGTGTGGAACATCCTGAAATTCCTGTCTCCCGAGACAAAAATATCCATATTTCGGCATCTGGAAGAGGAACTTCAGAAAAAAATCGCCATATCCCTGAAGCGCGACGAACTGGTCAAACTTTTCACCGATATGCCGCCGGATGATCGGGCGGACTTATTCAAACGCATCCCGGAGGAAAGGCGGGAAATGATCCTGCCGGCAATGGCGCAGGCGGAACGCGAGGATATCCGCAGGCTTGCCTCGCACCCGGAGGGAACCGCAGGATCCGCCATGACATCCGATTACGCCGCGCTTCCCCCCAACATCACTGCGGCCGAAGCCATCGCAAGGCTCAGGCAGGAGGCGCCGGATAAAGAAACCATCTATTACGCTTACGTGATTGATGAAAACCGCAGGTTGATTGGCCAAGTGTCCCTCAAAGATTTGATCCTTGTAAGGCCGGAAACCCACATCGGCGACATGATGAAGGAGGAGGTCATCTCAGCCATTACCACGGAAGACCAGGAAAGCGCAGCCCGCAAGATTCAGAAATACGACCTGATTGCCCTTCCGGTAGTCAATGAAACGGGGGCGTTGACCGGCATCATCACCCATGACGACGCCTTTGACATCATTACCCAGGAGCAAACGGAAGACATCGAGAAACTGATGGCAATTACCGGCGCGCACGAGGCGGGGAGCTATCTCCGAACCCCGGCGTTCAGCCATTTCCGGCGCCGGGTCACCTGGATCGTGATCCTTGCGGGAATGGGACTCATATCCGGCATGATCATCCATAATTTCAGGAATCTTTTGATGAATATGTTGATCCTGGCGTTATACATGCCGATGCTGGCGGATACGGGAGGGAACACGGGGAGTCAATCCGCCACGCTCGTGATTCGCGCCCTTGCCCTCGGGGAGATCGAGCCGCGCGATATCCTGCGCGTCCTGTTAAAGGAGCTGAGCGTTGGATTTTTACTCGCCCTGGTTCTGGGGATATTGTCATGGTTAAGGGTGCTGTTTTTCACGCGGGGAGTGGATATGCCTGCCGGAATCTCCCTGGGAATGGTTGGATTAGCGATTGGCCTGGCGCTGGGAATGCAGGTGATCTGCGCCACGCTGATCGGGGCTCTGTTACCATTGATCGCCTCGCGTTTGAAGTTCGATCCCGCCATAGTGGCAAGCCCGGCGCTCACCACGATAGTGGATATTGTCGGCTTGATAATATATTTCTTTACGGCGAAGGCGGTTCTGGGGATTTAGGAGCGCCGTTCCTTAGACGCGTTGAATCAATACAAAACAGGATTTTTTTTCAATTTAACTGGGATCAAGGGGATAAACGGTATAAAATTCACAGTATGGAATAATAAATTACAGTAGTTTGGGTGCACATCATTTTTCTTGGTGAAGAAAGAAGGAAACGGGGTCAAACCCTATAAAAATCCAGGTATTGTTGCATAAATATATCTAAAATGACAAAAAACAATACTCTAAATCATCC
>JAFGFK010000210.1 GCA_016931135.1 Candidatus Sumerlaeota bacterium
CGCTCGGAAACGTCGGTTCCGATAAGACAGTTGATCCTCTTATCAACTTACTCGGGAAGGATAAAGATAGTTCCGTTCGAGGGAGAGCAGCATCGGCGCTTGGAAACATCGGTTCCGATAAGGCAGTTGATTCTCTTATCAATTCACTCCTGAAGGATAAAGACAGTTCCGTTCGAGAGAGAGCAGCTGAGGCGCTCGGAAAAATCGGTTCAGATAAAGCCATTGATCCTCTTATCAATTCACTCGGGAAGGATAAAGTTAGTTACGTTCGAGGGAGCGCAGCTGAGGCGCTCGGAAATATCGGATCCGAAAAAGCCATTGATCCTCTTATCAACTTTCTCGGGAAGGATAAAGTCAGTTACGTTCGATGGAGAGCAGCATTGGCGCTCGGAAAAATCGGTTCCGATAAGGCAGTTGATTCTCTTATCAATTCACTATTGAAGGATAAAGACAGTTCCGTTCGATGGAGCGCAGCTGAGGCGCTTGGAAACTTCGGTTCCGATATGGCAGTTGATTCTCTTATCAATTCACTCTTGAAGGATAAAGACAGTAACGTTCGATGGAGCGCAGCTGAGGCGCTCGGAAACATCGGAAGCAAGAAATCAATCGAAGCCCTTAAAAAAGCCTTAAAGGATGAAGAAGAGGCATTTGGTCTTAAAGTTAAGGAAAGTGCGTTTCACGCTCTCGAGAAAATCTGCATGAAAAACAAGATACGAATAGATTTGAACAGTGAACGGTAATCAGTGATCAGTGATCAGTGAAAAATTGTTGATTGTGGGTTGTGGGTTGTTGTTTGCTGGTTGCTGTTTGTTCCGGTACATGGGTAATCCCGCCAAAGGCGAAATAAGGCTTTAACATTAATCCAGTATTTTTTAATCAAATACAGAGCAGGATCCAATTGATAATCAGGGCTGCGATGATGGCGAGGGCTGTGATTTGATGGGCTCTTAACAGGATTCTCGGAAGGGGTTGATTTTTTTTCAATAGCCCGTACAGGTGAAAAAATATCAAAAGCAGAAAATAGAAATAAAGAACGGGTCCGATGCGGTGATAAGAAAACGCCTGCCGCCATTCTCCATGAGCCAAAGCGACAAAAGACCTGGTCAAGCCGCAACCGGGGCACCGCACGCCGAATATACTGCGGCTCAAACACATCCCGGGAAGGGGAATCTTCCATAACCTGAGAGAGGAACCACCGCTTTGATCCGTTGTTTGCGTGATAAAAAATGGCAGGATAAGAAATAAACCGAGAAGGATAATATAAGTCCAATGCGTTGATGCGGAATGATCCACGGATGGATTATAGATAAAATTCCGTTTGAAAAAAGATTTCAAGTTACACATCCATTCTTTGCCTGTTTGAGTTCTATCCAATCATACACATCCAAAATCGTGCTCGTGCTCGTAATCGGTAACGTAACCATCCTTGAAATATGCCAAGAAGTTTGACGAGATGGTACATCGATGGGTATTCTGATTATATATTTCTTCATCGGTTATTTCGATTACGATTACGATTACGAGCACGAGCACGATTACGATTATGAATAGGGATATGGATACCTTCCTTTATTTAAATTACCTACAAGGTACAGGTATTGCACAAGATTATGCGTTTTCCGCCAAATTCCACCTGGTGGATATGTTCCAGGCAGATTATCTTTTTGCACTTGGCGCAGCGAACCAGGCAATTGACGCAGAAAAGTTTCCCGCAAACCTGGCACTTTGTCGAGTGTTTCGAACATGCGACAGCACCGCATTCGGAACAAACGGAAGCGCATTTGGAACAGAGGATTTCGCCGCAGATTCCGCATCGGAGGAAATCGCAGGAGGCGCAGAGCGCCGCGCCGCATTGCCCGCAGGAAATTCGACAGTTTTTGCATGTTACATGTCCATTGACGCAGATCGTCACTTCGTTTTCCGGGATAGATGCGTTGCAGTTGGAACAGACGTAGCGAGTTGAAACATTTTGGGTAATATCCGGTTCTTTCGCCAGGAGGGAGGCGAAATCGAATTTGTCGAGTGGTATCTTGTCGCGGTTATGCTCCACCCATTCCGCCGCCTTGCCGTTCAGGGGGCTTTTCAGGTTGTAGGATTGGAAGGAGATCATTTCGGCGATGCGGATGATGAGATCGGCGAGGGATTCTCCCGCAGCCCAGTGATCGCCGATGCAGATGGCGTGAGGGGCGATATTGGGATGAAAGGAAGGCGTTTTCATTTTGCATTGAGGCGCCATCCGGGGATAACTTCCGGGAAGATGGATTTCCACGATAAAGATGTTGCTCCGTTTGAGTTCGCCTGTAACGAGGTTTTCCTGGAGTCCTGTAACAAGGTATTCGAATTGGTAGCGTTCGGGGGGATCGCCGATGGTTTCGAGGAGGCGAATCCGGGAGTCTTTGTCAAAACAGGCGCGGACTTTGTCATAATCGGCGGCAAGGCGCCTCAGCCTTACGCTCATCACAACCTCCTTTGCGGGATCGTTTATTCCTCGTTATCTTCAGAAGCGGGCGTTTCCAGCTCACCGACGACGTTTTCGATATGATGCGCCATATCGGCGTCTTCCAGGATTTTCAGGATACTGGCAGTGGCGATGCTGAAACTGATTCCCTCGGCGACAGATTTGTCCTGGGTCCAGGTATTGACGCCCAGGAGTTCCGCGTTTCTATTGTATAATCCGCCGCCGCTGTTTCCCATGTTGATGGGGGTTTGGGTTTGATAAATGTAAATCGGTTCGCCGCTTAATTCGTTTTCACGAATGGAGGAGATGACGCCCGTGGTGTAGCTCCAGCAAAGATTAAGGGGATTGCCCACGGCAAAGACTTCGCTTCCCTGCAACGCCAGGTCTCTTCGGAAAATGGTAGGTTCGAAATCCTTCTGGGTGAGCGCCTGGCATTGAATAAGGGCGAGGTCGATATCCCCGGTTCCTTCCCAGAGAACGGTCGCGGCGCTGATTTCGCCGTTATAAAAGAAAACCGTGAGGTTTCCCTTTCCCTCGATCACGTGTTTATTGGTTAAAATAACGGCTGCGTTGTCGCGAATGTTGAGAATGATGCCGGCGCCTGTCATTCCCCTGAGAACGTTTTTCCGCTGGATGACGACATTATTGCGCAGGGCGCGCGCTATTCCCGGGGAGAGGATATCCAGGGTTTCCTTTGTAGGGCGCTGGCTTTCGATATCATAGAAACTCAAAGGCGAGGTCATGCCGCTTTTATATCCGGAAGAAAGGCTGTACATTGCCATGATGATCATGGCGCTCGATGCGAGGACAGCGGTTATGGAGAGGGAAAAGCCCTTGAGTCTGCGGTTTGACCATACCAGCATGGAGGCGATGATACCGAGCACGATGCCAAATGACGCGACAACCGCTCCCAGGAGGACGATGAAACGGATTTTAAGAATAAACCCAGGGAAAACCAACCCGGAAATCAGGGAAATGAGAAAGGCGATGAGAGCCATGAGGCTGAGGCGTTCCTTCCGGGGAGGGAGGAAATCCCTTGCCGCCTGTTCGGGAGATTTCCTTTTGGGAGGCAGCGCCTGCTGGGGAACGGCGCGGGCGTCTTCCGCCGTGATGGTGATATCGGGGGTCAATATGGGCGTGGACGCGGTGCAGGATGGATCGCAGTAATAGGAGCGGCACCCTCCAGCGGATTCCCAACAGCTGGCATGATGAAGGCTGCCGCATTTTTTGCAGGAAATGATGGATTCATCCTTTACGATGCGCTGCTGGCAAACGGGACAGATATTCCCCTCGTCAAAACTCGTAGCCTTATCCGGCGTCATAATTCATTCAATCCTTCCCGATTATATGGAAACCTCGCGTCTTTTTCAAACCTCAATCGAAAAGAGCAAAAACAAGGATGAGAAAAATAATAACGCAGCTGACGACGAGACCGATGGCATTCAAAACCTTCAATTCCTGGGGCAGACGTTTGAACTCCAGTTTTTTTCCGAGTTTCCCGGAAAAACGAAGCACAAGACCCAAGATCAATCCCAGAGGACTGAGGCAACCGGAGAGCGATAAAAGGAGTATCGCGATCATGAGGGCTCTTGCCGGGGCGTATTCTTCCGCAGCGTATTCACGGCGGGAGAATTCCTCCCGGGATATGAAATCCCTGGATTGAAACAGGGCGCCGCAGAAACGGCATTTCAACGCCACCGTTTTTATGGTTCGGCCGCACCTGGGGCAGACTTTTGACTCCCCCCACACATTGGTCTGAAACTCGACAACAGGATCGACCTTGATCGTATCCGGCGCGCTCTTGCATCCGTACCGGGCGCAACCGTCATTCTCGATCCAGCATTCCTTGTGATAAACCGATCCACAATCGCCGCATTTCATAAGGCGCTCTCCACGCAGGATGCCGTTCTGGCATATAGAGCAGACCTTTCCCGCTTCCTGGGGACCTGCGTTCAATTCATTTGGCGGTTTATCAGACATATATCAACTATTCTCTATGGCTATCCGGATCAAACTCCATATCAGCGAAACCAGGAGGGAAACGCCCACCATTTTCAATCCCTTTTTCTTCCCCTGGATGGCATACACAATTCCGAAAATACAGGCGATCCCGGAACACAGTACGCAGAAAATCCAATCGCCCGTGGTGAGGTTGTCGTCGGGACTTGAAATCTTAGCCGCCTGCTGTTTGCGGAGGGAATCATCGAGGAACTCGTTGCAGAACCTGCATTTTTTGGCAATTCTCTGGATCATTTCCCCGCAATAGGGACAAGGTCTCATCTGGTGGGAATAGAGCGGTTCGGTCTCGCCGAATTTCTGATCCGGGGATGGAAATCTCTGGGGTACGCCGGGTTCCTGGAATCCCTGAGTTTGAGAATACGGGGGCTTGTCCCAGGGCGCCAGGTTTTGTTGCGCAGGAAATCCCGCAGGAGTTTGAGACGGCGTTGAATAAGAAGGCGTCGGCGTTGGCGCTTCAAAACCCTTGCAAAGCGGCGTTGGGCAGCAACGGAACTGGTCAAAACACGCCTGGTGCATGCTGGCGTTGCATACGGGGCAATTCACCACAGGATCGCCCAGGGCGATGATTTTATTGCAATGCCCGCATGTCCTTCCGGCGACAAGCCGGTTCGCCCGCATCTTTTCAGGAAGCGTCTCGGGTTTCGAGGAATAGGCGCTGGGAGGAGACGCCGAAGGAGGCGCGTTCAGGGGTTCCAGTTTTGAAAAGGAAGTCCTGGGGAAATCCGGCGATTTTTCCACAGGAGCCGCCGGAGCGACGACTTCCGCGCCGCAGGAAACGCATCGTCCCTTTGCCCCGGCTTGTTCCGGAGAACAACACAGCGTTTTCCCGCAATTCGGGCATTTGAATTCGATCTTGTCCATTATCTCTTCCTCTTAACGTTTTTCCTTTTCGTCAAATTTCAAAACAGTGGTTCCCACTGTAACGACATCGCCTTTTTGCAGTATTTTTTTATCCACCTTGTTTCCATTGACGAAGATGCCGGAGCGGCTCCCCAAGTCTTTGAGCATGAATTTAGCCCCGACAGCCGTGATGGAGGCGTGCCTTACATCCACATCCGGATCTTTGAAGAGATAAATATCCGCCTTGGGCGATGAACCGAGGATCATAGGGCTTTTATACAGGTTGAATTGTTTTCCCGCAAGGGGACCTTTGATCATCTGCAGCCAGGAAATCCGGGAAAGATTCTCGAAATACCCGGTAAAAAGCCCCACGAGAAGACCGATGGTCGTGATTCCCACGAGGCGGCTCAACCAGCCGTCTTCCCCGGGGGCGTTCAGGAATCGATCCACGGGATCGAAAAACAATCCGCCCAATCCGCCCCCTACCAGGGCGCCCACAAGCCCCACTGTCAAGACCTTGCGGCTTCTCAGGGCTACCCCAAGCCCCATTCCCGCGCAGGGCGCCACAATCGCCCAGGCAAGCCCCCTTCCGCTTAACAGCAAGGCAAACGCCATGCCCCGCACGTCGTGCACCGTGATCCTTGCCGATTGATCGGGCTTCACCTCGTTCACTATAAAGACAATTTGCGTCAAAATTCCGAAAACAATATTCGCAAGAAAGGAAAGGGGTATGGCGACAATCAGCCCCACGCCAAAACCCACCGCGCTGCAATATACCGACTGCCGGAGATTGTGATTCGCTATCCCATACGTCATACCGAGTCCCAATCCGATGAAACCGGCTGTCAGCATGAAGAGAAGAAAACCGGCGACGACATCTATTGCCTCGGGGGTATGACGATCGTAATTCTCGTTGATCATGGGTTCATTAATAAGCCATGCCAGGAAGGCGAGAACCGTTCCCGCAACGCAGTAATAAAACATGGGATTCAGGTAAAAGGGCGTCTTGATATCCTTAAGATAAGCGCCATCCCCCTGCCTCTGGAGAGATTTCTCCAGGGCGATCAGTTCATCCAACCGCGGATCCTCGAGGTCTTTTGAGGTGATTGTTATATCAGGCATGTCTCTCACCTGTTGCCATTATTTCATCTCCTCCTGCCGTTGTTTCTTTGAAGGAGGATAAAGAACATCCATCAGCTCCGGGTACTGCCTCTGAAGAGAGCTTTTCAGCGAGGGGTCGAGCTGGATGATGCGGTCGATATAGAGTTTCAGAGTCATCTTCATTTCCCGGTTCATCTTATCCTGGTAATCTTTTCCCAGGAGGTCCAGGCTGCTCATAAGCTGGGAGAGATACACCTCCGCAAGATATTTTCCCAGAACCGACTGCTGTTTTTCTATTTCTTCCATGCGCAAGCCGAGAAAACCGCGATACTGGAGCACCTCCCGGATTCGATGGCGCAGGGATTCGCGATCTTCATATTCCTTCAGCCTCTTGGCCGCCCAGGTTTGAGAATCGAGGAGAAATTCCCTGGCTTTCGCAGCGTCATTATTATCCAGGGAAGATAAAGATTGTTCAAGATTGGAATCCAGGAAGCGCAGATCATCCGCCATCATGGTGGAAAGCCCTGCGTATTCGAAGGCTGCTGCGGTTTCGGCTTCTGCCACCATGCGGGTGATATTGGCGGTTTTGGAAACAGCGGACCACTGTCCGATCAGAAAACCGAACAGGCACAATAAGAGCCATGTCAGAACAGACCTTGTGGTGACGGCGCCCAAACCGCAGCCATCTTCCTTGGGAGGATGCGATAGCCGGGAGGTCCGGGGCGCTTCACGCTCATCATCGGGATCGTGAAAGGGTTTCGCCGAGCCTGTTTCGAGCCGGATTTCCTTTTCCCCGCACCAGTAGCGCTCCAGGGCTTTCGGTTTTCCATTGATCCAGGCGAAGCAACCTTCGGATTTTGATTTTGTCTCGATGACAACCGCAACCTGGAAGGGTTCATTGAAAAAGTTTTCCTGTATGAAACTGTCCATGGAGGATAAAAACACCCCAAATCCGGGATGCGTATGATACCAGCCGACAATCCTGCTATCCGGATATTTCTCGTCCTTTATCTTGTTTATGTGATTCCAGGATTCATGGGTGAAGGTGATCTGGGCTCCGTAATTATTCGATCCTTCCGCCGGAACGCTTCCGATTATATCGAGGTAAGGTCCCTGGGAATCGCGAAACATGTCGCCTATAAGAACGCCTCCCAGTTCCACCTCATCCGTCTGCCCCGCATGATCCATCATATCCTTGTAAGCGTCTTTTGTGAAGTGAACGCGGAATTCTTCTTTTGTCTTTCCGGGAAATGGTTTTTCTTTCAAATCATCGGGTTTGATATCATGAAAATCGGTTGTGCGTTCTGATTCTTTATCTGTCATGAGATAATCTCCATCCCGCCGAGGATTTCCCGGGCGTCTCCATCAAATACATAAGAAACCGAGGATTCGCCGTTTCGCGCGGTAAAGGCGTCATACAGGGGAACCCCGATTTCAGAAAGCGTTTTATCATCCAGATCATGATCCAATCCCAAAGTCAGCATGGTATCCGGGGCGCAATCAGCGGAGCAGGAAGGACAGACCGCGTCTTTCAACGTAACTTTCCCGAGTGAGGCGAAGAACTCGCGTCTGGCGCCGCACACGGGGCAATCCAGGGCGCGGATCACATCCCGGCTGAGCTCCACAACAGCGTCTTTGCCCAAGTCTTTCCGCGCCATGTCAAGAATATCCCCTACGGTCGTTTCCGTTGTTTTCAGACCAGTCCATCGAAGTTCCCGCCATGTTTCATGCCCGTAGCAATTGGGCTTTCTGGGATATTTCACAGGATAGAACTCACACTGAAGCCCCGAATAGCGCAATCCGCCGCCTTTCATGGTTTCCATTCCGTGGATGATCTTCAGCGCTTCCTGCGCCTCGAGCGCAGCGATGATTCCCGCCGAGGTGGGCGTCGTGGGAACGCGCCCCTCGATCATCTCATCTTTTGTCAAAAGGGCGCACGACCTGCGATTCTGCAGATTTTTCCAGTCCGTTGCGCTCATGACGCATTCGAAACACGAACCCTCATGGGGATGGAAGACCCTTGCCACGCCATCCAGAACCTCGATGGCGCCGTCGATCCAGGGTTTCCGGGCAAAGGCTGCGCCGGCATTCATGGCTACCCTTGCTTCATTATTATCCAGACCGCCGACGATGACATCCGCCCAGAGATACGCCCCAAGCCCCAGATCATGAACGATATTTCCGATGAAGGCTTCCGCCTTCACATTCGGGTAGATGTACCGCGCCATGTCGCAGGCAGCCTGCGCCTTATACCGCCCGTTGTCCGATTCCCGAAAAAGAATCGAACGGGACAGATTCGAATTCTCCACGCGATCCATATCGGCGATGAGGATATTCCCAACGCCGATGAGGCAGAGATTCTTGATCACCTCATTACCGAGCGCGCCGGCGCCTATTACCAGGGCTTTGGCATGGGACAATCGTTTTTGATCCCACCAGCGGATCAGTTCGAAACGACTGAAGCGTCCCTCTTCTTTCGGATCGATTTTCAGCACGATTTTCCGCCATAACCGGCAGTAATTTCCGGTTGAATTCTGAGTATTTCATTGGGACGGATGCCGGCTTGTTTCAGGGTTTCCTCATCGAGCAGCTGGCGTCCGGTCGCCTTGCAGTTGAATTTATAACTCATGAGCTGCCCATCAGGACTGTGCCGGGGCAGATTCATTTTCTCCACCAGGAGCGCCATGATCCTGTTCACTGGCTCATCGGCGGGAAGACTTGCGGATATTTTCTTGTTACCCGTGGCGTCCCAGATTTCAACGACAATATTTTCCTCATCCATTATAATCAAACCACTCCCGATAAAAAGTTAATAATGGATACAATCAATAATTTCCTCACATTGAAAAAATCAATAAAAATGGTATCTTTCCCCGCTTTGGTGTCAAGCGGGAAGTGCAATCAGGGGCAATCCCTATAAAAATCCAGGTATTCTAACGGGAATATAATACTGAAAAATATATCCAGCGCTTCCCGCCCTAACAGATATCCTTATAATTATGATGGATTTTTATAGGATTTGCCCCCTGAATTTGCCAAACTACTATAAGCTATAATAAGTTAGAGTCTGACCCCAATATTTATCTTGCATGGAGGAATAAAAGACAAGTATGAAGTTTTTTACATTGATCGACAAAGGAGAGAAATTGTGACTTTCGGAAAAGGTAAAATCTGGTTTGAGGGAAAATTCGTGAACTGGGAGGATTGCAAAATCCATGCCCTTTCGCACGTTGTGCATTACGGTTCGGGCGTTTTCGAGGGAATCCGCTGTTACAAAAATAAACACGGCTCCGCCATCTTCCGCCTGAAAGAGCACATCCGTCGTCTTTATGAATCCGCTAAAATTTACAGAATCGACATCCCCTATTCCCAGAGTGAATTCTGCCAGTACTGCGTGGATACGGTTCGGGAAAATAAACTGGAGGAATGTTACGTCAGGCCCCTTGTTTTCCGGGGGTATGGGGAGCTGGGAGTGGATCCTTCCCGCTGTCCGGTTCAATCGCTGATTGCGGTTTGGTCATGGGGGCAGTATCTGGGAAGCGAAGCCCTTGAAAAAGGGGTTTCCGTGTGCATTTCCTCGTGGCGCCGCGCGGCGCCCAATACTTTTCCCGCGCTGGCAAAGGCGTGCGGCAATTACCTGAATTCTCAGCTGATCAAACTGGAAGCCAAACGGAACGGCTACGATGAAGGCATTGCGCTGGACGCCTATGGATTCATATCCGAAGGTTCGGGGGAAAATATATTCATGATCCGCAATGGCGTGATTTACACGCCGCCCTCGTACGCCTCGATCCTTCCGGGAATCACGCGGCACGCGGTTTACCAGATCGCCCGGGAACTGGGCTTCAGGATCGAAAAACACACGATCCAGCGGGAAGCCCTGTATATTGCTGATGAGTTGTTTTTCTCCGGTACGGCTGCGGAAATCACGCCCGTTACGAAGGTGGACGGCATTTCAATCGGCGAAGGGAAAAGAGGACCTATCACAAAAGCCATTCAGGAATATTTTTTCGGCGTTGTAAACGGCGAAGCGGAAGACAAATACAAGTGGCTGACTTATGTTTGAACATGACGCGCTAACGCGTTAACATGAATGTACGGAATTCTTTATGTGGGCATACCAAGAATAAAAAGTAAAAAGGTCCTTCCAACCATTATAATGGCGGTGAGCGTCCTGATCCTCGCCGCCTTGTTTTTTTCCCTCGACAGATATACTTCGGTTCCTCTCGATCCAATCTCCGCTCCCCTTCCCCTGATCTGGCAACGGCAGCATCTTTTGAAATCATACATCTTGGATATCGCTTCCAACGAACCTGATTATCCGGGGCGTATGGCGCTTACCATCCGTCCTATTTGGAACAAGTTCTTCTGGGGAAATCCGGTCATCATGGCGGTCAATGTTTACAATCCTTCTGATGAACCTTACATCTACAGGAAAGCCCAGGAGGAAACAACGGAAAAGCATTTGATCGTATCGAATTTTCCCGCGCGGAAAAACGGCGGATGGGAAAACGGAAGCATGGAGATCACGGGGCCAGGGGCGCGGCTCAAAAAAAACGGGACGCCCATACCTTCCGAATCGTTTTCAGGGATCATCCCTCCCGGGAAGCGCTATTGGGGCAAATTTATTCTGAATGACGTGGCGGAGTTCAGGAAACCGGGAACATACAGAATACGCATGGAAATCAAGGCGTTCAGCAATACGTTACAAAGAGAATTAACGCTGGAAGGGGAAACGGAATTTACCATAATTCCCATTCCTCCGGTATCGAAAAGGAAAAGCGGAGAAATCCTGTTCTGCATCGCCTCCGCTCTTGAAAACTACTGCGTGGATTGGTCGGGATTTCCCTCCCCCCGTTTTGAAAAAGACTTCCCCTGCGTACCCCAAATTCTGACGACGCCCCTACCTTATCTATCTCCTGAAAGATGGAAGGAGACCAAAGGACTGGCGTATTTCAACAATCCCTGGTATGGAAGAAGTTCATGGATGGTGGCGTCTATGGGACCTGACGGGGATTGGGATATCGATCCCCTCCTGAAATCGGATGACATTTACAGTTGGGAAGATATTTATTCCTTTTTCTATGATCCAACGAATGGAATCCACAGCTCGGGGGATTCCATGCTTATTGCGCCCGGAGTAATTGAAGGCGCCGCTCCCTACTTTCGGATATGGGGCGCCCGGGCAAACAGGGAAACTCTCAAACGCATTCCCAATATTCCATGATCATCTTTTACAATATTCGGGCAACTTCTTTTTTACCGACAACATAAGGAATCAGATCGGACGCTCTTCCGGAGGCGACGAATATGCGGCGTCCGGTTTGTTTCTGAATATCCGAAGGGGTCAGATCATCCAGCAGAACGCCATCGGGGTTGAGGCAATTTTCCGGTAAAATATAGAGATCGAAGTTTGGATGAGTTTTAATGGCATGGACAATGTCGCGTCCCGCCATGAGGCCGCTTACCGTAACGCCGGCGCCCAGGAGTTTATTGGGCACGGTGAGGATGTAAAGATCGAGCCCTTTGATTTTATTCATTCGTATGACAAATCTCCGGAGCGCCTTTTTCCCGAGAGAGGCGGTCACAAGGGCGATTTTGCGGGAAGGATTGACTTTCAAAGGAAGGCGGCTGGATGCGCGGGAAAATCCGCGATAAAATTCCGCCACCATGCCGATCCCGTTTTCGAGCTGGGGGATTTCCTCGTACCGGGAATAAGAAGGGGGACGTTTTTCCGCCAGGAGATAAAATTCATCGCTTAGAAACAGGAAATTCTCGCCGTACAGGGACCTCAGGCGATTTTGTTCCTTCTTCATTAACGCTATAAATTTGAGGGCGTATTCAGGGGTAACGGCGAGCAGTCTGGGTAATTTCCGCCGGTGATCGGTAAGCCCCACGGGAACTATGGCAATGGATAAGAGAGAGGGGAACAAGGGTTCAAGATCGGCAATCGTCTCTTTCAGAAATTCTCCATCGTTTATTTGGGGCATGAGGACTATCTGGACATGAAACCGGATAGCGCGTCTTTTGAAACGGCGAAGAAGACGCAGGATATTGGGGATTCCGGGATTTCCCAGGAGTTTTGCCCTGAGACTGGGATTTGTCGCATGAACAGAGACGTATAAGGGGGAAAGACGCCGGTTTATGATCCTGCGAATGTCCTTTTCGGAGAGGTTGGTCGCCGTGATGTAGTTCCCGCATAAAAAGGACAGCCTGTAATCTTCATCCTTGAAATACAAAGAGGAACGAAGACCGGAGGGGAGTTGATGAATAAAACAAAAGACGCACCTGTTGTTGCAGGAACGGGGCTTGAAGTCCTTTATTCTGACGCCCAGTTGATGCGCTCTTTCCGAAGAGGGGATGATGGCTGTGTTCCTGACGCCGTTGCGGATATATTGAATCGAGGACGCGGGATCGGAGGCGCAGAACATCAGATCGATGACATCGTTAATCGGGGTTTTGCCGATTTTCAGGAGGACATCGCCGGATTCAATACCCGCTTTATCCGCCATGCTCCCCTTTTCCACTGAAAGAATAACGCATGGATCATTCATGAGAAATCCCGGTTCTTATAAAATATGACAACATCTCGAATATTCTGCCTAAGCGGATTAAAGGAATTGTTGCAAGTTTTTTTATTGACGATTGCAGAGAGGGAGACAATATCATCGTTAACTTGTATAGTAGTTTCCGATTCGGATTTTAAAAAAATAAGGACAAGAGATGTCCGGGAAGAAAACCCTTAAAATCGTCCTCAGCTGCGGATTAAGCGCATTTTTTCTTTATCTGGCGTTTAAAAACGTGCCATTCAACCATCTGATAGAAGTCTTCAGGAAAAGGATAGAGTATGGATGGATCATTCCATTTACCATTATAACGCTTCTGGGAATGTATATCCGTGCGGTTCGGTGGCGCTGGATTCTGAAATCGAAGGGGGAATACGCCTCGCTCCAGTTATTTCCTTCCCTTATCATCGGATTTGCCTTGAACAGCTTTCTTCCGTTGCGAGCGGGGGAATTCGCCAGGCCGTTTATATTTGCCCGAAAACAGAAAATACCTTATACGACGGTTCTTGCCACAGTGGTTGTGGAGCGTATCGTTGACAGCATGACCCTGCTTTTCTCTTTTTTTGTCGTTTTACTGTTCATCAGGATCGATCCGAAATCTCGATACGCCTTCAATATGATGAACTGGGAATACGTTATCACCGGGGAAACGCTTTCGCGACTGAACCGGAAACTCTCGCTCATCACCCTGTTTCTTTTACTGGTTTCCATAACGTTCATTATCGATTCCCTGAGAAGGATATACGAGGTCGCCATACAGCGTATTCCTTTGCTGGGTATGAGATGGAAAGAAAGGTTGATTCACATCATACGCCAGTTTTCCGAGGGATTTCATTCCCTGAAAAACATACGCTTCATAATCATGATCTTTTTTTATTCCCTCATTATATGGGGCTTGGTGGGATTCAGTCTTCAGGTGATGTCGTGGGGATTTCCGGACTTTAGTATGCAGTTTCATCATGGGATGGCTGTGATGATCATAATATGTATAGCGATCATGATACCGGCGGCGCCGGGGTATTGGGGTCTGTATGAATGCGGGACCATTTTTGCATTGATCGCCCTGGGACTTGTTCCTTCCACGGATGCCGGATTGGCGACGGCGCTGGGATTCTCCCTGATTATTCACGCCTTCCAGATCATACCGATCGCTCTTGTCGGGTTGTATTTCTTGTGGAAGGAAAACATCTCCCTGAGCCAGATCGAGAAGCTCGCCGAACCGTGATTCATGGGCGTTTGCGATAAATGAATTTGGAAGAAAATTGATTGACATTTGTACCAGATATTTGGCAAAAATATACAGTTGATGAAATCGAGCGGGTATTATTTGACGGATTTTAATTTATTTTATAGAAAATCAAGAGAAGAAGGACATATGGCAACCTTTTCAGATAGAAGGGGAACGTAAATGGAAATCCAAAAAAAGGAAGAAGCCCAGAAAACGGTATCGAAACCCAGCGAGTCGGAACGTAAATATTTTCATCGCAAGGAAATGGGGAAAAAATTCCCCAACACCCCCCAGCTGGGTTTGATTCTGGAGGAGGCGGGGCTGATCAATGAGGAGATGATCCACAATATTCTCAGCAACAACACGGAAAGCGCCGCGACGTTGAAACGGAGTCTCATTTCCCAGGGACTGGTTCGCGAAGATGACATCCTCGACGCCTTGGCGCGGGAAATGGGCATGGAAAAAGTGGACATGAATGAGATTGAAATCACCCCGCAGCTTATCGAGCTGATCGACAAGCGCACCGCTCTCAAGTATCACGTATTTCCCATCAAACAGACGGCAGACACGATTTGGGTCGCCCTTTCCGATCCATTGAATATCCAGGCAACGGATGATCTTCAACGAATCCTGGGGAAAAAAGTCATCGGACTCGTGGCTCCGGAAGATGAAATCAAAAAACGCATCAAGCGTTACTATGAAGGGGATGAAGTCTCCCAGATGCTGGATAATCTTACAGACGATCTGACAGGGGACGTCAACGCTTTCAAAAATTATGAAACCGTGGATCTGCAAAACGCCTCTGATATAGACCAGCCTCCTGTTGTCAAGTTCGTGGATCTGATGTTCAAACAAGCCGTCCATGAACGGGCGTCTGATATTCATATTGAACCGACGCGGCAGGGACTTGCGCTGCGGTTCCGCATCGATGGACGATTGCATGATGTGCCTTCCCCTCCGAAACGGTGGCAGAACGCCATCATATCGCGTTTGAAGGTACTCTCGGGAATGGACCTGGCGGAGAAGAGAATCCCTCTGGATGGACGTATCAAGCTCAACCTCGGAGACAAGAAACTCGACCTTCGCGTTTCGTCCATACC
>JAFGFK010000211.1 GCA_016931135.1 Candidatus Sumerlaeota bacterium
GACTTTATCATTTTTAAAAGTCTGTCAACTCGTTTTTTATGTATCAGACGTTTGGTAAATGGAATGATTGATGGGATCATTTGAGTTTGTCAAACATCTGTTTCAAAAAAACACGTGCTTTTTTTTGTTGTTTTCCCTATACTTGTTTTGTTATAAATAGTCTTGATTTTATGTGAACAAGGAGGCGATATGAAGGGATTTGTCATTTTCTTTCTGATTGGCGTGATCATGTCTGGCTGTGCGGGAAAGAACGGAAATTCCAGGGATCTTTCCAATCCCGATGAAACGCAAAACTCTGTGGCTGCCCCTTCTCAGGCTCCTGATGTGGCGCTCAAGGCGACAGCTGAGGGAAATCTCGTGTTTATCCACATCAAAAACAACGCCCTGGATTCCCTCAGAATCAGTCCCCATTTCTTCGCCCTGATCATCGATAACAAAAGACCGGAAATTCGTTATCATCCCTCGATTGCGCAATCGGAAATGCCTGTTACAAAAATATCCAAAGGGACCGAGGTCTCTGGACGAATTCGCTTCTCTCAGCGCGATAATCTCGTGGGGCAGAAACTGGTATTCAATTCCCCGGATTATGAACCCATCATGACCTTTATCGATAAATACATATCCGAATAAATCCAGGTTCATTGACATTGCGGAGCGGGTCGGGCGGTCGCTGGCGCCGCTTCATCTTTTGATGCGACGCCGGAGGAAAGTCCGAACGCCTCAGGGCAGGATGCTTCCTAACGGGAAGGCGGGGCAACCCGACGGATAGCGCAACAGAAAACATACCGCCGATGGGGAGCTGTATTATTACAGCCCCACAGGCAAGGGTGAAATGGCGCGGTAAGAGCGCACCGGCGCGGTGGCGACATCGCGGCCTGGCAAGCCCCATCCGGCGCAAGGCCAAATAGGGGAGAAGGGCGCGCCCGGCCCGAGGGGACTGGCGACAGCCCCCGAAAACTCCCGGGTAGGCCGCTTGAGCCCGGGGGCGACCCCGGGACCAGATGAATGACCGCCGCCCCGGGTTTTTCCCGGGGAACAGAATTCGGCTTACAGACCCGCTCCGTTTCATTGTTCCGCCCTTGGCGCGAAATATGTTAAAGTATATTTTATGAAATATGAAGGGGTAAAAAATGAAGACTCTTTTTACTATGAAAAGGATTTCCAGTGGATTCCTCTGCGTCTTTTTTTTCCTGAACCTTTTTCTTTATTCCCAAACGCCCGATTGCGGCTCCATTTTGGCCGCTTATAACGGAGAAAATGGGTTCGGAATCTATCGCTTCAATGCGCCGGATTATAAACCAACGCTTTTTGTTCGAGGTTTTGGCTTCTCTGGATGGTGCAACATGCCCCGCGTATCATCCGATCTGAATACCCTTTACTTCACAACCAAAACCCCGGATAATAACGCGACGGTACTCGCCAGATTAGACCTTGAAAATCCCAAAGCCAAACCCGAACTGCTCCCGCTCGGGCAGGAGGTAAAACCCGGGATGGATTTCGTCTATGCCGCCCCCCACCCTTCGGGAAAATGGCTTGTCGGTTCCATGAGACTCAGCGAACAATCTCCTGATCATGACCTCTTCCGTCTCGATCTCAGTGATGACGCTTCACAAACGGAAATTCATGATTTCTTCCATTCCCCTGCGTGGGAAGGACTCCCTTCCTTTTCTCTGGATGGCAAAAAAATAGCCTTTATTCAATCCGCGTTTCTTGATCCGGGAACTTATGAAGATGGCGCCTCATCCAGGGCGCAGCAGCTTGTTGTGGCGGATGTCTCTCCTGATAGAGTGGCGTTTAATCCCCTCGTTTTTTTCAAGGCTTCGCGATTCGTCGAAATGCCCCAATGGAGCCCTGATGGAAAAAACATCGTCATTCAGGTGAGCGCTTTTACCGATGATTATGACATCATCCGCGTGGATGTCGATTCGCGAAAATGGGAGGTTCTGACAAGATCTCCTCATGACGATTATAATCCAACCTATAGCGTTGACGGAAAGTGGATCATCTACGCCCAGAAACTTGAGTATAAAACAACCAAGAATTATCCTGATCCATTGGATCGCGGAGAGGGATTTTATGGCAATCGCATCCTTGCCATTCCTGAAAACGGCGGGGATCCCATACTTCTCTTTCAAAGCCCGAAGAAAATTTCCTTCCTCTGGTTCCCCCAGGCGATCAAATAATTGCTCAAGACTTGTTTGAATTTATGATCATTTCCCTGAAGCGCCCAAACAAATGCCGCGCATCATGAGGACCCGCGCTTGCCTCCGGATGATACTGAACGCAGAAAACCGGCAATTCCCTGTGCGCCATCCCTTCCACAGTTTGATCGTTCAGATTCCAGTGCGTGATTTCCACATTTGACGGCAGACTCTCCGGATCAACGCAGAATCCGTGATTCTGAACCGTGATCTCTATTTTTCCTGTGGTCATGTCCTTCACCGGGTGGTTCGCTCCCCTGTGCCCGAATTTTAATTTATATGTCTTTCCCCCGAAAACATGCCCCAGTATCTGGTGCCCCAGGCAAATCCCGAATATCGGGTATTTCCCTATGAGTTCCTTCACTTCCCGGATGATATAATCAAGGGCTGCCGGATCCCCCGGACCATTTGAGAGAAACACGCCATCCGGTTTGAGCGCTTCCACCTCTTCCGCCTTTGTCGTCGAGGGCAAAACAGTTACTTCCATACCTTCATCAACCATCAGTTCACAGATATTTCGTTTGATTCCGAAATCATAGGCAACAATCTTCAAGGGCTCTTTATCTGGAGGAATTCCCGGGGATAAACGGGGTAAGAATTGATAAGTATGATCCGAGCTTACAATATAAACATAATCCTGCCCGATCATCTGCGGCGAGGCGAGGGTTTTTTCAAGCAGTCTTTCCGGATTCAAATCCAGGGCGGATATCCCTCCCCGCATCGCCCCTTTTCTCCTGATATGAAGAACCAGGGCGCGGGTGTCGATCCCCTCGATTCCCGGGATGTCGTGCCTTGCCAGGTAATTCGAGAGCGTTTCCCGGGAGCGCCAGTTGCTCGGGATGCCTGAAATTTCCCTTGCGATGAATGCGGTAACCTGGGGCTTCTCCGATTCCACGTCTATCTCGTTAATCCCATAATTCCCGATCAAAGGGTATGTCATGACCACCATCTGTCCGTAGTAGGATGGATCGGTGAGGATTTCCTGGTAACCGGTCATGGAGGTGTTGAAGACCGTTTCGCCAAAAACCTCGCGCGCCGCGCCAAAGGCGTTCCCCTCGAATACAGTTCCATCTTCCAGAACGAGTATGGCTTTTTGAAGAGACATGAAACGCTTCCCTTTACAATATTGCGTTTTGACACTAAGATGAGATAAACTAACAGGGATTTCCTGAAGGTGTCAAGATACATAAAATATCCTTTTCTCTTGACGAATGACAGGTATATGGGGATTAAAACACCTGTTTTTTTATGACAGGAATAGCAAAAGGAGTATCTTTTGTGGAAAATATCGTAAAGTGGATTGTCGAAACAGTAGGGCAGTGGGGATACCCTGGAATTATCATCATGATGACGATCGAGAGTTCCCTTATTCCTTTTCCAAGCGAGGTGGTGATGATTCCGGCAGGATATCTTTCCCATAAAGGAGAGATGAATATCTTTCTGGTTCTGTTATCAGGGCTTACAGGAAGCATGCTGGGGGCGTATTTCAATTATTACCTGTCCGTTTACCTGGGAAGGCCTCTTCTATTGAAGGTCTGTCATTATCTGGGGATATCCGACAGGAAATTCTCGAAGGTTGAGAAGTATTTCGAGAATCATGGGGAGATCACGACCTTTATCGGCAGGTTGATCCCAGCCGTCAGGCAGCTTATATCCTGTCCGGCGGGACTTGCCAGGATGAACATTGCCAGATTCTCCCTTTATACAGCCCTGGGAGCGGGATTCTGGATAACCGTGCTGGTTATGCTGGGTTATTTCATCGGCGAAAATCAGGAACTGCTCAAAAAATATTCGCATCAGATCACCATTCTCACCCTGGCGCTTTGCGTTGCCATTGTTGGCGTTTATATCTATGTCAAAACCCGGAAGCCCAGGGAGACAAACGCCGGATCGGACGTGTCTTGATCCATGATTATCCGGAGAAATGCAATGGGCGCAAGATTTTAAAATGTTACAGAAAATCTATTGACTAAGGCAGGGCGGCTATGGGATTTACATAAATTGTTCTTTGCGCATATATATTGTTTCAGGAACAAAAAAAGTCGGGGTGTAGCGCAGTTGGCTAGCGCGCAGCGTTCGGGACGCTGAGGCCGC
>JAFGFK010000212.1 GCA_016931135.1 Candidatus Sumerlaeota bacterium
ACCACCCTGGTTCCCATTGTCTCCCTGGGAGAATACCTGAACGTTCCCGTACCTACCATGAAAACCATCATACATCTTGCCGGCATACTACACGGATGCGACTACATGGCAATGGGGCGTACGGTGGAACGCCTCGGGCTTTCCAATCTCACCGTTCGCCAGATTCGTCGCCTGGTGGAAGAGGGAAAGAGGGATTGAATGCCTGAAAAAATTGCGTCAAATCAAAATTGAACGAATAATCCAATGGAAATAAAGGATTTATCGGGCATATCGGAAGCCGAAGCCTCCCGACGACTCGATCAGGAAGGTTTCAATGAATTGCCATCCACAAGGCGGCGGAGCATTTTCGCCATTGCTTTCGAGGTCATTCGCGAACCGATGTTTCTCCTGCTCGTCGCCTGCGGAGGCATTTACCTCGCCCTGGGAGATCTGCGGGAAGCGTTGATGCTGCTTGGTTTCGTTTTTGTCGTGATGGGAATCACATTATACCAGGAACGAAAAACCCAGCGGGCATTGGAGGCGCTTCGCGATCTCTCCAGTCCAAGAGCTTTGGTCATCCGCGATGGAGTCGAAAGGCGCATCGCCGGAAGGGAGGTTGTCCGGGAGGACATCCTCATCATAAAGGAGGGGGACCGCGTACCCGCCGATGCGGTACTGGTTTCCTGTAACAATCTTACAATTGATGAATCCCTTTTGACCGGGGAATCGACGCCGGTACGCAAATCCGCATCTTCCGCAAATGAACCAATTTGCAGACCCGGAGGCGAGGATCTGCCCTTTATTTATTCGGGCACACTGGCGGTGCAGGGACAGGGTATTGCCCGGGTACTCGCGACCGGCATGAATACAGAGATGGGCAGAATCGGCAGGAGCCTTCAGACGGTTGGAGAGGAGCAAACCCCTCTTCAAAAGGAAACCGGTCGGTTGGCGCGCACTCTCGCGGCCATGGGATTAATGCTGTGCGCGCTTGTTGTCGTCATTTACGGGTTAACCCGCGGAGACTGGATGCAAGGCATTCTGGCGGGAATCACCCTTGCCATGGCGACTCTTCCCGAAGAATTTCCCGTTGTCATGACAATCTTTCTCGCCCTGGGGGCATGGCGCATCTCGAAAAAACAGGCGCTGACGCGCCGAGTCCCAGCCGTTGAAACGCTGGGTTCAGCGACTGTATTATGCGTGGATAAAACCGGAACGCTCACCCTGAACCGCATGACGGTGAGCAAGATGTTCGCCTGGGGTGAATTTTTCGATGTTCGGGATAACGATCCATCCGTTTTGCCGGAAACTTTTCATGAGATTCTGGAATTCAGCATACTTGCCAGCCAGATCGACCCTTTCGATCCCATGGAAAAAGCCATCAAAGAGCTGGGGGAGAAATACCTCGCCGAAACCGAGCATCTTCACCAGGATTGG
Source organism: Candidatus Sumerlaeota bacterium (assembly GCA_016931135.1). Classification (GTDB taxonomy): domain Bacteria; phylum Sumerlaeota; class Sumerlaeia; order MWCT01; family MWCT01; genus JAFGFK01. Next base: position 1,414 of record JAFGFK010000212.1, read on the forward strand.
ACTCTTGTTCATGAATATCCCCTGTCAAGTCAGATGCTTTCCCTTTCCCGTGTGTGGAAATCTATGGACGGATCCGATTATATCATTGCGGCAAAGGGATCGCCCGAGGCGATCGCGGATCTTTGCCATCTTGACAGGGAGCAAGCAGACAAACTTTCCCGCCATATCGAAATCATGGCTGATGAGGGTTTGCGGATTCTTGGAGTGGCAAAGGCGGCATTCGGGAGTTCCGCCTTCCCCGGGAAGCAGCATGATTTCCCGTTTGAATTTCTTGGGCTGATAGGATTATCCGATCCTGTGAGAACGGCTGTTCCCCATGCCATCAGGGAGTGTTATGATGCTGGAATCCGCGTTATCATGATCACGGGGGATTATCCGGGAACAGCGATGAATATCGCAAGACAGATTGGACTGGACTCGCCGGAAAAGGTCATCACGGGCGTTGAGATGGACAACATGTCCGATGCGGATTTGCATGAGCGGATCGATGAAGTGAACATATTTGCGCGCGTGGTTCCCGAGCAGAAATTGCGCCTGGTGAACGCCCTTAAAGCCCATGATGAAATAGTCGCCATGACCGGTGACGGGGTAAATGACGCGCCGGCGTTGAAATCCGCGCATATCGGCATTGCCATGGGAGGGAGGGGAACGGATGTGGCGCGCGAATCCTCAGCCCTGGTTTTACTTGACGATGATTTTTCCTCCATAGTTCAGGCGGTCAGGATGGGGCGCCGCATCTTCGATAATATCAATAAAGCCATTGTCTATATCCTGTCCATCCATGTTCCCATAGCAGGCATTTCACTGATTCCCGTGCTTTTCAAACTGCCTCTTGTCCTGATGCCGGTTCATATCGTATTTCTTGAATTGATCATCGATCCGGCATGTTCGATCGTGTTTGAATCAGTTCCGGAGGAAGCCGGCGTCATGAACCGTCCTCCCCGCGATTCCAGATCTCCCCTGTTCGGCAAAAGAACCCTCGCCATCAGCCTGATGCAGGGAGTCGTTGTTCTTTTCATCATCCTTGCTGTTTTCAGTTTTTCCTTTTTCCACGGGCATGGGGAAGAAGAGGCGCGCGCCCTGACTTTTACAACCCTTGTCATAGCCAATCTTTGCCTGATACTGACAAACCTTTCATGGACCCAAACGATATTTTCCGCCCTGCGTAGCCGGAATAAAGCCCTTTGGATCGTGATGGGAGGAGCCCTGTTCTTTCTTGGGATGGTTCTTTACGTTCCCTTTTTACGCAGCCTTTTCAGATTCAACATATTGCGCGCCATCGATTTATGGCTTTGCCTGGGAGCGGGAATGCTGGGAATAATCTGGTTTGAGGCGCTCAAACTGATCAATAGATATAAACGGATGAATAGATAGAATTCAATCCAGTCATAGATCGAAAAGGGTGTCCATTTCAGAGGTAGGCAATTCCTCTGTGGGGGTACGGGAGAAAGCGCCGATCTTTTCTTCCATGAGATCTGCATCCGATGCCCTGGATTGAGAGTCCGGCGCTTTGAGCGTACTGGCGCCAAGCATGAACTTTTCCCAGAGATTCGCATACAGTATAAGTCCGGCGCGCCAGGCATGGGAAAGGGAAAGTAAATGTCCCTTTGGCTGCCACCAGTCCGTATGGTAAAACTGTCCGGGGAGCATTCCCTTTCGGGCGCCAAAATCGCCATCATCCCGCGCGATAAACTGGTGGGCGAATTCGAGGTGTTCCGTTGCCCGGTGGATATAATAATCATCCTCGAGGTACTTCCCGAGTCTCATGAGTTCCGGATGGCATATCAAGCCGTATGAATGCAGGCATTGATCGGCAGGAGAGGAGACGTCGCCGCCTTTTGTATGGAAATTGTACGCGTTCAATATGGAGAAGGGAGGAAGCGGGGAATTATAGGTAAAACGGAAAGTCAGAAACCAGTCTGCTGCGCGTTTTGCCAGTTTCAGCCATTTGTCATCATGGGTGGTTTCCGTTAAAAGGAGATAACAGATCAGGGCGTTGTATCCATCCTCGGATGTGGGAGAGAGCGGGGCGGTCTCCGGCGCGCCACAGATAAATTCATCAAAGAGGAAACGGGCGTAGTAATCTCCCGCCTTGATAGCGGCGTCCCTGTATTCTTTTTTATTCAGGGATACCGCAGCGCCGGCAAGGGGGGCGATCCACAGAATTCCGGCGGCGCCATCCCATTCCACGACATTCCCGCGTTCCATATCATAATAGGAACCGAAATTGCCATCGGAACTCTGAATGGACAGGGCAAATTCAAGGCTTTTCTTAACGGCATGAATCCAATTCGGGTGAATAACGCCGTATTTGAGTTCCATGCGGTAAGCCCTCAGGAGAAACAGGGTGGTTTCAGCCGCTGTTCTTGCCTGAATCAGATTGTCTTCGGTATTCCATCCACAGGTCCAACCCTTTCCCGCCATCCAGCAGGGATAGAATGTCCCGAGAGGCGCTATGCCTGATGCGACTTTATCCAGAACCCTGGTTCCTGCATTGATAAAGGATTGATTTCCCGTGGATCTCCCATACCAGAGAAGCGACATGGCGGAAGGGGCGCCGCTGACCCAGGCAAGATGCATATTGAAACGGTCAACATAGCTATCCCTTTTCCCGAAATATTTGTCAAAGGCGCATGTTTCCCAAAGGACAGCCTCTTTTTCGTCGTAATGCCACCTGTACAAGCCCTCGGCAAGAATCCGGCACGCCTGATCCGCCTCCAACCAGGCATTCGTAGGCGCCTGTCGTTTTCTTTCATGAATGAGGCGCAGGAAGGATGCGTAAAAGTGCAGATCATGCGGAGCAACGCCAAAATCAAAATAAAGGGGGAAGGATTCGCCGCGTTGCAGATAGAAAAAAGTAAATTCCGGGGCGTTCCCGCTCTCATGACAGAATGAATATTTAACAGGTTCTTCCCTGTAGGGAAAGTTCAGTCCGATAGTTACAAAATCCTTATCCGCGCTGAAACGCAAGCCGCTCTGCCCTTTTTCAAAGGCAGTTTGCGTCGCCAGAACGAAGCTCAGACGCTCTGTCCAACCAAACACGGCGGGTTCCGCTGCCCGGTCGGAACGAAACGCCCAGTGTCTGGATAAAAATAAATCCTTGATTTCGGAATCGTCCATAACGAGCCCCGGGTAAATCCTCTTCGTAGCCGGCAACCGGTTGTGTTTATAAAAAACGCCTGGAACAAGGAATCTTGGCGTTCCCCTTGCCCTTGTGCGGAAATAAACCGAGAAACCGTAAGCTCCGGGTACGGCGCGGTTAGTGAGGTTCAGCCGGAACTGAAAATGCGGGCTTCCCTTGAGCGCCAGGATTCTCCCTTCAAGAGACAGCATCTGGGAGTCCGCTACAAACGTCAGTCCCTCCCCTTCCTGCCTCATCAGGCGGATTTTGACCGGAATGGGGGTATCCGGCTTCTCGGCTGAAACTCCCACCAGGGATAATTCCCCCAGAACATCAGAGCTGAACTGGCTATTCTTTATGGAAAGGGTTCCTTCAGAAGTGGTATTGAAATCAACGCCCTGTAGCATGGAATAAAGAAGCACCACAATGCCTCATCACATCGAGGTTTTAAAATACAGGGTAAATGAAAGATGCCTGTATCACCTGAATCAATTATAATTCACTTCAGATTTTGCTTTAATCATCAAGGATTTTTTTTACTTTTATGGAATCTTTTCGTTAGACGAAGGGGAAAACGTATAGTACAGATATATTTTGATTTCAATTGTATGAATATTTCAAGGGCGGATTTTTCAATTTTATGCCTTTTTCCGTGAAAATCAAGTCGCTTGCGGCGTGTGTTTTTCTGTATATGCCTTTATCCCCGTTTTATGTCGCCCATGGCTGTAATGCGCCGGTTTATCGTTATGCCATGCAATACTGGCGCCAGGGCGTTTATCAGGCGCTCTGCCTTCACAAGGGTCCCTTGAGCGAGGCGGAGAGAAACCTTCTTCAACGTTTCCAGGATCAATCCTTATCCGGACAATCCGCCTTCAATTTTATCATCGAGACTCTGGACATTTCCATCCCGGGTTCTGAAAAGGAATTGCCCGCCGGGTTAAGTCCGGATCATCTTCCCTCTCTTGTGATCTACTATCCCCCCGGAGTAACGGGGACAAGAATCGCATGGCATGGTTCCCTCGATGAAGATCTCCTGGAGAAAGCGCTGGATTCTCCTGTTCGCAGCAAAATAGCGGAGAACCTTGCAGGGGGCAAAACCGCTGTATGGATTTTCCTGGAAAGCGGCAACCAGAAGCTGGACTCGGAAAAACTGTCTCTTTTGAAAAGAGAACTGGAACGCCTTCAATCAGAATTGAAATTGTCGGATCAATCCCAAACCGCCCACTATTCTTCGAATGCAGATTCCGATGAGGAAGCCTCCCTTCGTATTGATTTTTCAACCATCGTTCTTTCTCCGAAGGATCCCCAAGAGGAAATATTACTGTCCTTTTTGCTACACAGCGAACCGGACCTGGAACAATACAAAGATTTTCCCAAGGTTTTTCCCGTTTATGGGCGCGGAAGAGTTCTTTACGCCCTTGTAGGGAACGGCATCACGCCCGAAAATATCAGAAAAACCGCCGAATTTTTCATTGCGCCCTGCACCTGCATCCTCAAGGAGACAAATACGGGCATCGACCTTCTCATGACAACGCAGTGGGGAGACGGGTCATTTTTATCGGCGGATCAGGAGTCCCTGTCGGATTTCAGGGAGTCCCTGGGTGAGAATCCGGAAGTCGAAACTGAAAGATTCAGCGAACCGGGTACAGGGGAAATAATACAGGAAAAATCCCTTCATCACAAAGCCCGTACCAGTATCATCATAACGATTATCATCATCCCGGCAGCGGTTTTATTTCTTGCCGCAGCAACGATCATAAAACGAAAAAGGATGGGGTAATCGGGATATGAATATTGCGCGATTGACTATAAAAGAAATCCTGTACCGGAGGGAAAATTTTTTCCTGGGGGTACTTTCCGTAGCGGTCGCCGTGGGTATTTTAGTGGGGGAATTCACGCTCCTCGATATTCATGTATTCCGGAACGAACTTCTCCTCCGTAACAAGGAACAGGAAACCCGGGAAGAAATGTTCAAACTCCAGGATGACTACCGGAAAATCATGAAAGCGATGGGCTATAATCTACTCCTGATATCGGACAGTGAGGATTTGAAGAAATACTATGCCACAGGATCGCTTGCTCATACCATGCCGGAGGATTACGCCGATAAACTGTCCCGGGCGAAACTGGAAAGCGTGAAACACATACAGCCCTGCCTGGAACAGGAAACCAAGTGGAAAGAGCAGGATGAGCGGATCGTGATCATAAGCGGCATCGGCGAGGAGAATCCCCTTTCCTATGAATCTTACCAGGAACCGATCCTTGTCCCCCCCCCACCGGATAAAATAATCATTGGAAGCGAGATTGGGGAATCGCGCTCCCTGAAAACAGGCGATCGGATCATCTTTTTTGGTGAAACATTCGAGATAAGCAGGATTCATTCTCCCCGGGGAACCCGGGATGATATCACCATCTGGATTTCTCTGGATAAGGCTCAGAAAATGCTGAAACAGGAGGGCAGGATCAATGCCATTCGGGCGTTGAAGTGCCTTTGCGAGGGCAAGGATCGTGAAAGCATAATCCGCGATGTCAAAAATATACTACCCGATGTCCGCATGATCGAGCTGGCGGAAAAAGCGGAAACCCGGGGACAGGTGCGCGAGCGGGCAAAAAATCTCTCCGGAAAAACCCTGGAAGCGGAAAAAAACATCCGCAAGGGACTCCGAAGGGAAAAGGAAGGATTCATCTCGTGGCTGATTCCCCTGGTGATTATCGGCTGCACAACCTGGACAGGTCTTCTCATATACTCCAATGTACGGGAAAGAAGGCGTGAAATCGCGGTTCTCTCCGCCCTGGGATTTCGATCGAAACATATCATGGCAGTATTTGTCGCCAAGGCGTTTTTCATGGGGCTGGCTGGCTCCTTTTTCGGATATATTGCCGGTTTCGCCACGGGGATTCTTTACGGGAGTCATGAGGCGCCCCTTCAGGCGGGAATGCGTCTCTTCAATCTTAAAACGATGGCTGCATTCATGATGGCAGCCTGCTTCCTGAGCGTTTTGTCAAGCGTGGTTCCCGCATTAAGCGCGGCGGGACAGAATCCGGCGGACATTTTCTCGAGAGAGTGATTTATGATCGAAATCGAAAACGTTTCCAAAATCTACCGGAGTAAAAATCGAACCATCAGGGCGCTCGATGGCGTTTCGCTCAAGCTAGCCCCTCGGGAATTTGTCGCGGCGCAGGGGCAAAGCGGTTGCGGAAAAACCACGCTGCTTCTGGTGATGGGCATGCTGTTGAAACCGGACCAGGGCGGTATTTCCATACTCGGGAAAAACGTCGGCAATTATACGCCGGATCAAAGGGCTGCGTTTCGTTCCGAACATGTCGGATTTGTGTTTCAGCAGTTTTATCTCCTTCCCTATCTTACGGTTCTGGAAAATGTCCTTACCCCATCGCTTGTTCATCCATCCGGCGATCTGAAAGAGCGCGCCCTGGAACTCCTGGAAAGATTCCGCCTTTCCGACCGTATCCATCATGTACCCGGAAATCTGAGCGCAGGGGAGCAGCAGCGAACCGCAATGGCAAGGGCGCTTCTCAATAAACCGGATATCCTTCTGGCGGATGAACCAACCGGCAATCTTGACGAGGAAAACGCCTCCATTGTTTTAAACAGCCTGAGGGATTTTGCCGAATCGGGAGGAACCGCGCTGCTTGTAACGCATGATTCCTCCGCAGCCGGAAAGGCTGATCGCATGATTCCCATGAAAAACGGGCGGTTGTTATAAAAAAAGTCACTGAGCCATCTGGCTCAGAATCTGGTTCAGTTCATGTAATTGAAGCGCTCCGTCTTTCTGATTGACCAGGTTTCCCGTTGCGTCATAGAACACCCAGTAGGGAACCCTCGGGACGCCATATTGGTTCACCACGACAGGATTCATGAGCGCATCCACCTCGCCCAGGATGATTTTGTCTCTGTACGCCTGTGGTTCAAATCCTCCCAGAATCCGCCTCTGCGTTTCACAGGACGCATTAGCCTCGGAATGAAAGTATAGGGCTGTAGGGCGGGGATTGGTGATATATTGCTGTTTTAAATGCTCATAGGAAACGAAACCCGGAAACATTTGAGAAGGAAGGGAGGCTTGAGGTTGACTCATTACGCCTTGAGGCGGGGCATAAGATGGAACGCTTTCGTTAGAAACAACCGCGCCGGAAGATTGTGAAATAACAGGAGTCGTTTGAGTATAATTTGTCGCAGCCTGCTGCGTATTCGCCTCATCGTGCGCGACAATGGAAAAATAATACACGGTTTTGTCGAATTCCAGGCTTTCTTTATTGAGCCGCCCCCCAGGGAGATAAACATATCCCAGAAGATAATTGGTCGCTACGCCGATGAAGTGCTTGGCGGGCAAATTACACTGAACCACCTGCCATTCGGAAATTCCCTGAGATCCTACAGAAGCGAACCAGACGTCTCCGCTTATTTCCCCATGCGCGTAACGGGGGCAGAAAGATAAAAGGAAATCCCCCGTTACGGTGCAGGAAGAGGAATAAAATCCCCTCGGAATCCGAAAATTGCTCTCCTCCCAGGCGCCCAACCTGCCAGAGGATTCCACAGGTGCGAAATAAATATTGGTATTGATCGAAGAAACCGCGGATCCAGCCAGACCGCTCCATACCCATACCTTGCCATCGGCAAGTCCTCCGCAATGAAACCACAGGGGAACGATGAGCGGAGGACCCTCTTCCCATGCCACAACCGATCCGTCCGCTGCGATCCGGGCGCTCCATACATTGGTAATCGGGATACTTTGCCCCCTGGATCCGCCGATCAAATGGATGTATCCCGGGGTGGCGACCGCCACGCTGCACGACACGCCTTCCCCCGGGCATGGCGGGGATTCTTTCCAGGGTTCCAGTTTGCCGTTTTCCCCGGGCCTGGTCCATGTTATGGTTCGGTATTTTTCATCCGTACTCCCGTTCAATCCTCCCACTACATAAATGCAATTGTTCAGGGAAAGCGTGGCGTTATTGATATAACTTCTCGGGGAATAAAGGGGGGCGGTTTCCTCCCAGGCGCCCAGAGTTCCATCCGGATTGATTTTCGCCTTGATGACGGAACAGGTATAAGAATCCGGTTCCAGGTTGCCGCCGATTACATAAAGATACTGCCCCACGGAGACGGCGCCGTACATCTGCCTTCCCGTAGGAAGGGGGGTAGTGTTTTTGAAAAATTGCTCTGCCGCGTATCCGGACAATTGGATCAAAAATACGAGAATAATAATAATACATGTGCGCTTCATCTCCCCATCTCTCCTTTATAACGCTTTCAACAGCAAGAGTAAACCATTACAATATATTTCATGGTTTATTAAGTGAATTTCATACAATAGGAGAGGCATCGAGGTCAATAAAAATCCCGAACAAATCTTCTCTTCGACAATATTATGCTGAAAAATATATACAGCGCTTCCCATCATAACATATATCATGATAATATTGATGGATTTTTATAGGATTTGACCCGAATGGCGCTAAGTTAAGGAGAAAAGGGGGGTCAAACCCTATAAAAATCCTGTATGCGCATCCTGACTCTATTGCGGGAACGC
>JAFGFK010000213.1 GCA_016931135.1 Candidatus Sumerlaeota bacterium
GAATGTTTGAACAATATAATGCATTCTTTCCTCCTTGTATTGTAATCGATATAGTCATTTAATATAGTCAGAAATAATTTTCCCGAATTCCACCTGATGCCAGTATCCAGTTGTGCTCCAGGCGCGGATGCCGAATTTGCCGGCGGCAAGAGGCTCCTTATCCTGGTAATCGTGGCGCTTACTGCCATCGATATAATACCGGATGCGCCCCTTATATGAAGTGACTGTAATCAAATATTCCCTGTTCACCTCGGATTTTATTTCAGATTCATGGAGCATGTTGAAGCCCGGATTTTTTCGAAGCCTGCTCCATCCGGGAGCGCGGCCGCCAACAAAGGTTATAATGTAATTCGGGATCTGATGGTATTCCTTATAAACCCCCGATCTCCCGAATCTGAGTTCGCTTCCATCCATTTCCCTTGCATGTAAAAAAAGATTCAGATTGCAGGCGTTGTTTTCCTCTGGAGGAAGCGGTTTCGCCCGAAACCTTACAATCACATCCGAAGGAAGATCAGGACGGTACCATATTGCAGCGGTATTCAGATGTTTGTTTTCCCGTCTTCCGATGAAGAGTTTGTTTTTTTCTATTTTGACAAGGGAGTCGCCTTCGACCGCCCACCTGTCGAGCCATGTTTCATCAAAAATCTCCCTTGCCATCCACTCCACCTGGTATATGTCTCCATCAATTTGAAGAGTTCCGGAAGTATTATCCTTAAACAGATCATCCTCACTGGACTGCGCTGAAACCGCAATACAAACCATGGAAAAAAGAACCAATGCATAAAAAATGGTTTTCATTTCGCATCATTCCCATAACAGCCGATTTCAAAGGCGCGCAGCTGATCCACCGTACAAAGGATGATGTTCGGTTTATCCCGCATTCTTACTCAAATTCCCGCGGATGTTTATTTTTGAGTTCCGCTATGGCATAACTGCGTCCAGTTTCTTCGAGGCGTTTGCAATATTCCTTCAAATGACCTCTTGCGTGAAAGGGTCCGCCTTCCGAAAGGACGGTTTCCATAGGATCCGCATCATATCCAGGGGGCATGGTTTCGAGCATATCATTAAGCCATTTTTCGAGAAAAGCCGCGCCTTCGCGGCATTGATCCGGATTGTAAGACGCCAGGTTTTTCTGTTCATGCGGATCCTCCCTGATATTGAAAAGCATCTCATCGGGGAACAGGTGGTAGCCATCGTGCCAGGTTTTTATATACATCCAATCGCGCCACCGGACTCCGCGCTGGCATACATGGGCGCATTGACTGATTATGAGATGAGAACGTCCGCATTCCGCTCCATCAAGAATGGCAGGGGCAAAGCTTTGCCCATCCCACGCCTTTCGGGGAGGCTTGCCGAATAATTCCGCCAAAGTGGGCGCAAGGTCCAGATTGTAATGAAAGCCCGTATCCACATACCCTTTTTTGCAGCCGCGCCACCGGATGATGAGCGGGACGCGGCAGGTGATGTAATCGGCGGTTCCATGCTCTACATAGATACCGAGTTCTCCGAGATTTTCCCCATGATCCGCGCTGATGATAATGGCAAGGTCATCCAGAACTCCCTTTTCTTTGAGGGCGTCGAAAACCCTGCCTATGTGCGTGTCCATATATGATACCCCGCAATCGTATCCATCGATCATGCGGCGAACATCGTCCATATTTTTCAATTCCCCGAGGTAACGGGGATATCGGGGATCGACTCTATTGTGATACATACCCAGATCCTGGGGCGTATGAGGTCCGGCGAGTTTCCTGTGTTCATCGAGGATTTCAGGGGTGAGCCAGGATGGAAGCGGATCGTTTTGGAATGGATTGCCGAAATTGTCCGGGGCGCGATAAGGACCATGGGCGTCCCAGTAATTGATATGGAGGTACCAGTTATCTTTTTTTGCGTTGCGCTCGATCCAATCGAGCGCTGTGGGGGTAACATCTTCTGCGGATTCCATGCCGTATTTACCCGTGTCGTGTATTTCGCGGAATCCGGCATAAAAGCTCCAGGCGGAATGTCTTTCGCCGAATCCTCCGATGAACGTGGTATAAATACCCTGTTCCTTGAGGAAAGCGGGGAGACTGTTTTTGGACAGTTCCGACGTGAAACCGCGCTCTGCGCCCTGGATTCTCATATCGGCGCATGAACCTCCATGCCCAACAACTCCGGTATGAAAACCGAATCTGCCAGTCATGAGGGCGGTTCGGGAGGGAAGGCAGGGGGCGTCGGAACAATAGTAGTTTTCAAACCGCACGCCTTGCTTCGCGATATGATCTATGTTAGGCGAAGTATTGCGATGGTATCCATAGCAACCCAGGTGATCGGCTCTCAAGGTATCCAGGTCAAGATAGAGAATTCTCATGATTGGACAAACCTCCCCAGATTGAAGTTAAATAAAGACTCAATCCGAAATATTCAATTTCTCTTTTGCAATCTCCTGGTAAAAAGCGTCCATGTATTGAATGAGACTATTGAGGGAGAATTTCTGTTCCACGCGCGTTCGCCCTGCCCTGCCGAATTTTTCCCGAAGCGAAGGATCAGCGATGAGTTTTTTCAGCGCTTCCGCCATTTTCTGGGGATTTTTCGGAGGAACGATAAACCCTGTTTCACCGTTTTTCACAGACTCGGCGTTTCCCCCTACATCCGTCGCCACAATGGGTTTGCCGCACGCCATGCCCTCTAAAAGCACGTTGGAAAAACCCTCTTCATGAGAGGCAAGGAGGAGGATGTCGAAAGCGGGGATGATTTTTTCCACGTCTTCGCGGCTGCCGGCAAGGATCACCTGGTTATCGAGGGAGAGAATAGACCTGTTTTTTTCTATGCGGCTCTGCATGCCTCCGTCTCTACCGATAAATACAAATCTCAAATCGGGAAAATCCTTTTTCAGAAGGGCTGCGGCATCGAGAATCTCCATGTGTCCCTTGTAATGGATGAGATTCGCCACAACGCCCACGAGGATATCATTTTGCCGTAATCTCCATTTTGTCCTGATTTCAGGATTTGGCTGTTGCGGTTTGAATTTATCCAGATCAACTCCGTTATAAATCAGGTGAATTTTTCCATCGCAATGTTTTTCACGTTTTATCACATCATTCCACACGGCGTTGGAATTCACCAGAATGGCGTCTGTTTTCCTATTCGCCAGATTTTCAATCGCCTGGCGCCAGAATTTGTCCTCCTTGAAATAACCGAGACTTCTGCGGCTGGAGATAAGGATGGGAACCTTTGCCCATACTCCGCAAAAAACGCCCACGATATAGGCGGTGAAGAGATAGCCGTGAATGATGTCGGGTTTTGATTCCCTGATATAGCGATGAATACGGCGAAGGTTCTTCAGAAGGTGAAACCAGGAGCGGGGATTGAATTTCCCATAAGGGAGGGAAACCTCGAAAATATTCACGGGTATGCCGGAGGCGCGAACCGCCTCCACCATGGGGCCTCCCTGATTGATACAGCAGATTTCCATATCATAACGGGAGCGATCGAGCCCGAGGGCGAGTTCGACGACCTGTTTTTCCGCGCCGCCGAGTCTTAAGCTGCCGATGAAATAGATGATCTTGATCTTTTTCATGGAATCCGTCCATCACATACAAAAATAGACATAACAGTCTATCTCTCTGAAAAATATCCCAAAGTCCTGAAGTCTGGCGTTTTGCAAAGATATAAACTGTTACAACTCGAGGTATATTCCTTATAGAAAAGGAAAATGAAATACAATCTAAAAAAACCCTAAACTCAAGAAGGGATTTCAGGCTATTTTCATTATTGACATGATCGGAAGGGGTACAATATGAGTTTTCAGAGAGGTTATTATGAAAAACAGCGTCATCCTTATTCTGATTCTGTGTTTGGTTTTCCTTTTGGGATGCAACACGCCGAGCGCGCAGCGCATCACAGAGGATAAATTTCCCCCGAAACCGCCTGACGCCGATGTGGAAATGTTCGTAGGAACCATCTCACAGGATCATATTCCTATTGCCATCCTGAATTCCAGGCGCTACCCGGATCAATCCGAAGAAAACAAAGTACTGATGCTGGCAAGCCTGAAGGACATGGCGCGAAAACTCGGCGCGGATGCGGTGATGGAAATCCGGATACTTCCCAAACGTTTCGAGGGCATGGTAGTGGATGAGAAACCGCCGTTTCCTGCCTGGAAGCCGGGCAACTATTACGGCTATTTTATGCGGGGCAAGGCGATTGTTTACAGGGACAAAAAAAGTCAATAAACAAGAGGAACGGGATCTTATCGCGCGGTGTCAAAAAGGCGATATGGACGCCTTCAATCGTTTGATCGGAATCCATCAGGATCGAGTCTATAATGTAGCTTTGCGGCTCATGAATGACCCGGAAGACGCCCTGGATATTTCCCAGGAGGCGCTGTGCGCCCTTTTCCGCAAGATTCAGTCCTTCAGAGGCGATGCGAGCCTTTCCACTTGGCTGTATCGCATCACGGTCAATACGGCGAAAAATTTCTGGAAGATGCGGGAACGAAGGGGATACTACAAAACCGTATCACTGGATCATCCAGTCAATCCTCATGAAGAGAAATCATCTCCGATGGAAATAGCGGATTCCAATCCTGGACCCGTTCAGAAAACAGCGGGAAGGGAGATGGTTTCCATCCTGGAAGAAAAACTCGGCGAACTTTCCCTGGAACACAGGGAAATTCTGGTATTACGATACACGGAAGGATTGTCTTACGAGGAGATTGCCGAGATTCTGGGCGATAACCTGGGAACCATCAAATCGAGGCTGAACCGCGCCAGGGCGGAATTGAAAGATTTGATGGAACCCTATATGGAGTTATGATGTCTTAATATATGGATATTATGAAGTGAAGTAAATATGCGATGAAAAAGGAATATCAACATTACCGGGAAAAATTCGAGGATTATCTCCTGGGAAACTTGTCTCCTGATGAGAAAAAGGAGATGGAGGAGCATCTTGCATCGTGCGATGAATGCAGGCGTGAGATGGAGAAGGAAAAGAGACTCCTCGAGTTATTCCAAACCATGGAGCGAAAATCTGCGCCCGTGATTTTGCGGGAGCGCGCGCTCGATTTTGCCCGGAAACAAAAAGAAAAGGAATCGGGCTGGAAGGCGCGGCTGGGCGCCATCTTGACTCTTCCAAGGTTAAAGATAATTACAGGGGCGGCGGCGCTGGCGCTGCTCGTTTTCTGGAGCGTTCAGATTATCCGTGCGCCCCGCCCCCTGGAAAAACAGCCCTCGAGGGATTCTCGGGATAAGCGCGCCCTGGCTACAGGCATTGAAGCCTACAGGGTGAGATCGGATGAGTACAAAACCAAGAGAGCCGCCTCTGAAATAACAGTCATAAATGAGGATTTGAAGAGGGAGAGCGAGTTATCCGCAGCGCCTGCTCCGGAAATATCCCAAAAGGGGATTATGAAGGAGGCGCCGGGGGAAGAGGCAAGGGCGCTCCAGGCAAAATCTTCTATAACAGCTGCAAGAAGAGGCTCTATCCGGGAATCGAGTTTTAAAAAAGAGGCGGACAAGAATTCCAGCGAGGCTGCCTTGGATTTGAAAATGAAAGATTCCCTTGCGGATCACCCTGATATCACGGAAAGGCTGAAAAATTACGGAGCTGTCAAAATCTACCCCCTGGGAGGGGAAATCCAATCCCAGCATAAACGCTACGGATTTACCCTTTCTCATGATGAATTCAAGAGATTCGAGAAGGAGACAGAAAATTCCAGCATCAGGATTGTAAGCGTCAAGCCTATTCTCGCTGGAGTTTCCAGTATGGAATCCAAAGGTACGGCAACATCCCGGGAAGAATCAACGCAACAAATCGTACGTTTCTATTCGGATCAACAGGAAGGGCAAGCAGTCTTAAACGCCCCTTCAAAGCACGCTGAGTCTATTTCTCCGAAATCCGCAAGCGCCAAACCAGCCAAAAGCGGAAAAGATGAGAAGGCAGCCGAATCTAAATACACTGTGCAAGATGCGTCTGCTCTTCCCGCAACCACCCCGTTCCAGACTTCCACAGGACTTGCCGCGACAAACGGCTTTTATTCAGAGAGCGCCCCAGTGCAGGAACAGCGGATTAACGCACCCCAGCAACCACCTGCGCAATATACAGAAGTTCCCGAAATATCTATCGAATCATCAAAACCCTTGGATAAAGAATGGGATAGAGTCGGATTGCCTCTCGTTAAAACGCAGGATTTTGAAGATTCCAGTTCCCCCACCCAGGAGCGAACGCAAAGATCGCCTTCAAGCAATCGCTTGACAACCGATGAATCCCTCGTGTACGTAGAAATCGAAGTTGAACCCGAAAAATGAAGATATGTATTTTGACACGCTCTCTTCCGGCGCATAGATCCGGGGGGTTGGAAACTCATACCTGGGATCTGGCAAGAGGACTTTGCCGGAGAGGTCATCGTGTTTTTATTTTGACCACCGCGCATCCGGATAAACGAAGGCGTGAAAATGTCGAAGGGGTGGAAATCCATTACATAAACGGAACAAAGCCTTCCCTTTATACTCCCTTCTTTTTTTCAAGATTGAATCGTTATCTTCTGAATCTTCATGATAAGGAAAACTTCGATCTGATTCATTCCGAAGGATTCGCCGGATTGACGTTTCATCCGCCGGAAAGACTTTCCTTTGTAGCAACCCTTCATGGGACTTTATTTTCCGAAACCCCCCTTTTTCGCGATCAATTTCAGGGAATTACCGCCTTCCAGAAATTGAAAACCCTTTGGCGTTATCGGTGGAGGGTGATGATCAAACCCTTGTATGCCAGGTTCTTGAAAAGACTGGATATGATTTTCGTGGACAGTCGATTTTCGTACAATGAAACACTGCATGATTGCCCGGAAATCAAAGATAAACTCCGTATCGTTCCTTTGGGCATCGATGTAAGCGCCCCTCCCTCCTTGGATAAGATCGCTGCCCGGAAGCGCCTCGGGCTGGATCAGGATAAAATCATCCTCTTTACATTGAGTCGCCTGGAAAAAATGAAAGGCGCGCAATTGGCGCTGCAAGCGGTTTCCCTGATCGATCGCCCCGATATTATATACCTGATCGGAGGAGAGGGCGGCATGAGGAAGGAGCTGGAGTCAATGATCGGGAAGATGAAACCCGGTCTAGTTCGCCTCCTGGGGAAAATTCCGGATGAACAGCGGGGGGATTATCTCACAGCTGCGGATTTGTTTCTATACCCCGAAATATCTCAACCCGCCTTTGGATTGGTTTCGATCGAATCCATGTTTCACGGCACGCCTGTTCTTGCATCGGATGCCGGCGCGATACCGGAGATTGTAACGCCGGAAGTGGGATGGACATTCAAGAAGGGGGACGAAAGAAGTCTTTACGAAAAGCTCGCAGCGCTTCTCCCCCATGCAAAGGATTTTCATCAGGAATCCGGGCGCCTCAGGCAATATGTCATGGAACGCTATACCCTGGACATGTTCCTGGATAAAACCCTCGAGATTTACGAGGAGGCGCTTGGGAATGTATGAGTGACGAATCGGGAAAAATGCGCCAACGTATCAGGATTTTACTGGGCGTAATGCTGGCAATAAGCCTGTCGCTTGCCGCGAAGGTTCTGATCTTCCATCCGTTAAATACCACGGGAGTTGATTTCGACAAACATTATTATGCGGCCGAGGCAATTGTAAACGGAACCTCGCCTTATACGAGTCATGGACTTTACCTGTCATTCAATTATCCTCAATTTGTCGCATGGATAAATCTTCCGCTCCTTTTATTCAAAAATGTGGATCATGCGGAAAAGGCATGGGATATCGGCAACGTCATTCTTTTATTTTTGACGGCGTTTTTGGTATGTAAAGGATACAAACCGGGGACCCATCAGATTTCGGGCACGCCGGAGGAGTTGAATCTCATTGATTCTCACTGGTGGATACCAGGATTGTTTCTCACGTTTTTCTTCTCGCCGAATACGGATGGAATTATCGAGGGAAACATTTCCCAGTGGACGCTTTTTTCCATCACGCTGGCTGGTTGGGCAATAGTAAGGAAAAGAGATTTTTCTATCGGGGCATGGATTGCCATTGCCAGTATGATCAAGGTCATGCCGGCGCTCCTGATCCTGCCTTATATCACGGGAAGAAGGGGGAAGGTTCTGGCGGGGGCCGGAATCGTGTGGGGAATATATTTACTTATTCTTCTTATCACCGGTACATGGGGGAATGAATGGTTTTTCATAACGCGGGTGTTGCCGAATATCGGGGAATACTGGGATCATATTTCCTATTCCGTTCCTTATGTGGCGTTGAGATACGGCTCCAAAAGGATGTATCAGGATCCGGGATGTTTAAGGCTTGCCTCGCTTGTTTGGAATCTGATTTGGGTCATATCCTACATCGTAGTCTGCCTCCGTTACAGAGAAAACATCAAAAGGGAAAAGGGGGATATGCTCTTTCTTGTCATGGGAATGGTTTTGCTGCCTGTTCTTCCGCCACTTCTGGAGTTCCACCATTTCGTATGGAGTTTTCCGGGATTACTGATCACATATCATATTTTCTGGAAGGGGATCATCCCATTGAGAAGAATATATCCTTTGTTTATCGGATTTCTGGGGCTCTCGGCAGTGGGTCCATTTGCCGATGTGATTTATATCAATAATTTTTCGCTCGTTGCTTTTGCCCCATTGTTTGGAATTTGCATTTACATATTCCTGATTCTTGCGGCGCGAGAAATTAGGGATTGACGCGAAAAGCAAGTCCTTTTATATCACACATTATTCATGCGGCCCAAGATACTCATCGTAAAACTTTCCGCTATGGGTGACGTCGTTCACGCGTTGCCAGCGCTTCATGCATTGAGGAAGGCGTTTCCCGGGGCGCGGATCGACTGGTTGATCGAGGAGGGCGCTTCTCCGCTTCTCAAGGATCATCCTTTATTGAACAGGGTCTATGTATTCCAAAAAACCTGGAGAAAAAATATATTCCATCATCTTTTTTCCGATATCATTCCCTTTTACAAGGAGATTCAAAGGGAGAAATTCGATTGGGCAATCGATTTCCAGGGATTGACCAAGAGCGGACTCGCCGCTTATTTCTCCGGAGCGCGCGAGGTGATCGGTTTCGGAGACAAGGATGGAAGAGAGATGAACAAACTCTTCACCAGCATAAAAATTTACCCGGATTTCGGAATGCATATCGTGGAGCATAATCTTTGTCTTCTCTCTCCCCTGGGGATATCTCATCCTGAGATTTCCTTTCCCCTTCCGGATTTCAAACAGGAACTTCCGGAACCTTTCCAAGGGGAATATATTGTTGTGAATCCGGGAGCGGGCTGGGTGAACAAGAAACTGCCTCTGGAAATCCTGGGGAGATTATGCGAAATGCTCTTCCGGGAAACAGGATGGCATATAATGATTGCCTGGGGTCCCGGAGAGGAGACTATTGCCGCCTCCCTTGCGGAAACCATCAAAAAACAAGGGGCAGAGGTCCGAATCGCTCCCAGAACAACCATTCCCCAGCTTGCCTGCCTGATTCGCGGGGCGCGTCTTTTTCTTGGAGGCGATACGGGTCCCACGCACCTTGCCGCGGCGCTGAATATTCCGGTCCTTTCGTGGTTCGGACCCTCGGATTCCAGGAGAAACGCCCCTTATGGCTCGCATTGCAGGGCAGTTCAGAAATTCGACATCCCCTGCGTTCCCTGCTGGAAGACTCGCTGCCTTTATAACGATGAAAAAAATCTGCAATGCCTGAAAGCCATCACAGCGGAAGAACTGTTTCATGAAGCCATGAAACTAATCGGGAAAAAATCGCCATGAAACGCATTCCTATTGGTACGATATCCTTGATTCTGTGCGCCGTTTTTTCCCTTGTATTTTTTTACTTGTGTTTCTACAGCGCCAATCAGAAGTCCATAACAAACGACGAGGTGGCGCATATCCCCGCGGGTTACATGATCTGGAAAACGGGGGATTTCCGGCTCAATCCGGAACATCCTTCCCTGGTGAAGATATGGGCAGCGCTGCCGCTTCTCGGATTTCATTTGTACACGCCCCTGAAAGACATCGACTGGATCACGGGGAACGAGTGGCATTTCGGAGCTTATTTCCTTTTTCAATACAATGACGCCGATCTGATCGGAATGTGGTCGCGAATCCAGATCATGATTCTGGGGATCATTCTTGGTTGGATTGTCTATTTCTGGGGAAGAAGTCTTTTTGTCTCTGGCGAGGGCGTCACAGCGCCGTTTGCCGGTTTTTTCTGCGCCGCCCTTTATTTCACGGAGCCGAATCTCATCGCCCATTCCTCCCTCGTTACCTATGACTTTGCCTTTGCGTTTGTCGTATTCTGCGCGGCATGGTTTTACTGGGGCATGATGGTTGAAGGATACGCTATCAAACGTATGATCGGTTTCATCATATTCATGTCCCTTGCGCCCCTGGTAAAGGTGGTGGGCTTTTTCTTGTGGGTTTTGATTTTCGCCCATCTTCTTTTTCAGGCGGCTGTTTCCAGGAGAAAATGGAAGATAATCAGAAGAAACAAAAAGGTGGAAATCCTCGATTCCCGCATGCGGAAATTGATCTGTTCCCTGGCGCTTATCGTTTTATGCGGCGTCACGAGTTATGTCGGGTTGTGGATGATATATGGATTCCGATATCACGCATCACCCGGGATGGAAACGCCGCCAGGCGATCAGGGGAAAAAATATCTGAACTTTGAACCCGTAGAGAATCCATGTATCAGGGGGCTGTTGCAGTTTATCCAGAAGCAGCGGCTGGCGCCCCAGGGATACCTGGCGGTAACAGGGCATGCTCTACTGGAAAAGGATCGAACCGCATTTCTCATGGGGCGCTCGAAGATGGTGGGAGGTTTTTACGCCTATTTTCTTGCGACGATTCTTCTGAAAACGCCGTTTATTCATCTTATCCTGATCGGGGGCTCTTTTCTTTGGATTCTATGGGCGAAAATAAACCTGCGGAGAAACAGAAAGGCGAAACGATATCAACGGCTCATGTTTTATCTGAACCGCGCTTCGATTCCTCTCTACCTGATCATCGGTTTCTTTGTCATCATCACTTTATCCCAGGTCAATCTAGGGCATCGCTTGATCCTGATGATCATCCCCCTGGAATGTCTTATGGCGGGAAATATCCTGGAACTCATCCTGGGAAAAACGGAAAAAAGGATGAGAAACGCGATCCAGGTTGCGATTCCACTTTTTCTTCTGATCGCTCCCCTTTTTTCATTTCCGGATTATATCTCGTATTTCAATCCGCTAGTAAAGGATAAAAAAACAGCTTTCCGGTATTTGAAAGACTCGAATGTGGATTGGGGGCAGGATATAAAACCCCTGGGGAAATACCTTGCAAAGAAAGGTATCAGGAAGGTCAATCTATCGCTTTTTGGAACGGCGGATCCCTATTATTACGGGGTAAAACAATGGAACGATCTCGGGAGTTTCGTGATATTGATTCCCCGCTATAAAAAAGGCGAACCCGATTTCACGCTTCCAACAGTTGTCAGTTCCAACATGCTGCCTTACATATACAAGCGAAATCCCCAGGTTGTATCGCAGAAGCCTCTCGATCTCATCGGAGGATCGATTTACATCTTCCCGCCTTATATGCCCTGAAGGATTGAACTGCCCGAATTCAAATCAGATTCCGGAGGGTTTCCACGAGGGAGAGCATTTCCTCATGTGTTCCTATGGTAATGCGAACGCCTTTTTTAAGGCGCGGGAGGTCGAAATATCGAACGAGGATTTTCTTCGCCTTTAATTTTTCATAGAGTGTTTTTCCATCTCCGGATTCCGCAAACACGAAATTGCCCTCGGAGTCATACGCCTTGAATCCAAGTTTTCGCAATTCTCTCGTGACGAAAATCCGGTCCTCGATAATCTTGCGTGATATTTCTTTATAATACTCCGCAGCATGGAGCGCGGCGCAGGCTGCAGCCTGGCTGGCGGAATTGACATTATAGGAATCCTTGATCTTGTACAGATTCCGGATCAGGGGCGAAGGACCCACCGTATAGCCCACCCGCATTCCTGCGAGGGAGAACGACTTTGAAAAAGACCTGCTGATCAGGGCGTTTTCACATCGGTGAATGATATCGAGGGAATCGCCCCGGGCAAAATCCACATAAGCCTCATCGATGATAAAAAGCGTGGAGGGGCTGGAACACGCCAGTTTTTCCACTTCCGATAAGGGGTAAAAAACGCCGTAAGGGGGATTGGGATTTGCCAGGGCAAAAATCTTGCAAGAGGAAATCTCCGGATTACGAGGCAATTCTCCCTCGGGCCCCAGATCGAAAATCTTCACCTTTGCGCCGAACATCCTTGCCAGAACCGGATAGAGCGAATACGTGGGGTCAGTGATGCCCAAAACATCTCCGGGCGCCAGGTAAGCCTGAAAAATCAAACGAAGAACCTCATCCGATCCATTCCCCGCAAAAATCCAATCCGGCGTAACATTGTGCTTTTCCGAAAGAATACGGCGCAATTTCCCGCATACGGGATCCGGATACTTGCGCATATCGTTCGCATCGAGGGTTTGAATTGCCAGGACAACCTCCGGCGCCGGAGGATAGGGATTTTCATTTGTGTTCAGTTTTGTAAATCCCGCCTCCTGCGGCTGTTCTCCCGGCGCATAGGGTTCCAGATTTTTCACCAGTTCTGTTTCCATGACTTTCATGTTAAACCTCAAACATAACAACGTAAAATGATGCGTCAGGATTCAAGCCTGATCTGCACGGAGTTTGCATGAGCCTGAAGTCCTTCCTCTTGCGCAAAGGTAATCGCCGGTTGCGCGAGCCTGGCAAAGCCTTTTCGGGTAAATTGAAGGATGCTCGTCGCTTTTGTAAAATCGGAAACCGAAAGGGGCGAGAAGAAACGCGCCGTGCCGCCGGTTGGCAGAACATGATTGGGTCCTGCCACATAGTCTCCAATAGGTTCAGGAGTGTAGGTTCCCACAAAAATGGCGCCTGCGTTTCGAAGTTTCGCAATCATATCCTTTGGTTTTTTCACCATGAGTTCCAAGTGCTCCGGCGCCTTCAGATTGGCGAGTTCCACAGCCTGTTCGCGGGTTTTTAC
>JAFGFK010000214.1 GCA_016931135.1 Candidatus Sumerlaeota bacterium
CCGGTTTCGCGAATGACAAGCTGGAGATCGATCTGACCTGAAGTCAATTTCAGGTAAATGGAAAGACCCTTGGAAAGATCGAGCAGGGGATTGGGCTTGTTGGGAGTATTGTGGGTTGTAAGTCGGATGAATCCGGTTCCCGCGGTTGTCCACTGCCATGTAATCTTGTCGGATTTGGTTCCTGTGGATCCCACTTCAGGATCGAGGATATTGTTAGCCGCATCCGTTGAAACCAGGGCGTCATCACCCGCTTCGATGCCGGTAGTGCTTCCGGAATAGGAGGGTTTTTCAAAAACGGCATAGACGCCCGTATTATAGCTTTCGAAATTATCCACCGCGTATTGACTGAGATCAGGCGTCGGAGTAGGCGTTGGGGTGGGGGTTGGCGTCGGAGTTGGCGTCGGAGTTGGAGTTGGGGTAGGCGTGGGCGTTGGGGTTGGCGTTGGCGTTGGCGTTGGAGTAGGAGTAGGCGTCGGGGTGGGGGTGGGCGTGGGGGTTGGCGTTGCTGAAGGAAGCAGGAAATCCAACACTTTTGTCATGATGGTATTCCGGCTGGATTCAGGAAACACGGTTTCAAACGGAAAACCGAGATAAACCGTTTTAAAGGAACCGCTGTACTGGGTTCCTGCATGGATGGTTCCTTCTGTAGAACCGGAGTATGTCATACAAACGGATGAGCCGCCGGATGAGGTAATGACATCGGGATAATCCACATTATAAGTCCCATCGTTACCATTATCGAACGTGATATTACTCATACCGGCAAAAATGGTTCCCGAAACGCCATTCACGATATTTACGGGTGAGTCGTTGGTATATACGTCATCATCCACGTAATTTCCCTTGAGGTAATTCTGCACGAACAGGCTGTTGTCGTCTCCCTGATCCGTATCTCTATCCATATCCCATCCTATTTCAGAACCGCTGACAAAGAGACTTCCCCCTGCATTCAGGAAATTTTTGACCGCTGTTTTCTGCGCAGTGTTGAATCCGGGGAAGGACTCGGGAGAGATACTCGCCTGCTGCCCTCCGATCCATACGACAACGTCATAATCGGAGAGAGAGATTAATGAGGCGTCTATGCTTTCATTGCTGCAGGAATCGAAATATTCGCCATAATTGGCAATGGCTTTTCCATGCTGCACAACATAATCCATGGCATTCATCTGATCGATGCGAAGCATCGAAACATTGGCGCCGATATTGCGCCCCACATAACGTTGAGGAAGATTATAGCGATCGATGCGGTCGTAGCCATTCACAACGAGTATGGGAGAAGCGCCGGAGGATTTGACGCGAACCCCTACGGTTTCCGTAGGCATGGATTGTCCTCCGGCATTGGTCGCCGCCACGCGGAAATAATAGGTATTGCCCGCGGTGAGTCCGCTGATGTCCTTATATTCCGTGGAGCCTCCGGAAACAGTTACCGGATTACCGAATCCATATCCATTGGAAGAACGATACACGACATATCCTGTCGCTGCGTGCCCTCCTGCGGAATCGGTTACCGGGGTTTCCCAGGAAACGCGAACTGTTCCATTCCCATTATTTTTAACGCGCACGTGCGTGGGGGGATCAGGCAAAAGATTCAGCGGAACGCCGTTTCCGCCGTATTGATTGAGGAATTTGACGATTGCCTGATAACAGGCGCGCCCCATGACATGGCGCACCCTGCCATCCTTGAGCAGGTTGGCGTCTTCCACCACATCATGAAAAGCCACTTCAATGAGCGTACCAGTCATTTCACCTTGTAGGTTTGTATTGGAAATTTCACCATAGGTGATGTAGTTTCCGAGGTAATCGGTGCAGGTATCGGTCCAATCCTGGCCGAATTGAACGCCCTGATCGAGGGCTTCCATATCCCCTTCCAGCTCATTATTGACTGCATAAGCGAATTGCTCCTGGCGCGTGGGCCAATCATCTTTTGCGCCCAATGCCATGGCGCCGCGCGCATTGCAGCAGTTGGAATGGAAGGAGAGATAGATGCGATCATAGAAGCTGCCATAATCGCTGTTATTCATATACGATGCGTAACGCGGGCGAACGGAGACGTCGCTATAGGTTCCGAAGAGATCGGGACACCCCTGCCCTCGCGCCTTCCATACCCAGACATCAGCGCATTCCATCTCGCGTTCATAACCTGAAGTTCCATAACCGGAGAGATTATAATCTCCCATCCCGTTTCCGAAGCGGATGGTATCCGCAATGACCACGCCGCTCTGATCGGGGCTGTAGTTCGAGATTTCAACATAGCCCCCTGTTCCTGTGTTGAAATAATAGGTTCCCAGATACACCCAGCCGTTCCCGACCTTCTGATGATTGACGCGCAGTTCGCTGGTTCCGCCTGTGTGAACGATGCGGTACAACTGCTTGATGCGGTCCGTGCCGTATCGCGTCCAGGCATACACCGGATAATAACCGGCAACGGAGATAGTAGGCGTGTAACGGGCTTTGGCGGTTTCGGAGCTGCTGACATTCGCCCAGCGATAGGGGACGTCTCCGGAGCTGCCATAGAAAATCGTTGAGGAGCTGTTATTCCATGTTCCGGTCCAAGTGACTCCGGAAGAATCGTTGTCGAGAACCTTTTCATTGGGTTGATAACCAACAGGACGAATCGGCACGACAGTAGCGCCGGCATTGAAGCAATAATCCACAAAATACTGGAACTGATCAAAATTGCTGAAATCCTCTACAATGCCATTAGTCAAACCGCGCTGGGTTGCCCAGCCAGTGTCATAGGGAGTCAAGCCATGCCCGGGCGTTGTATAAACAATAATGCCGGAAAGGGCGCCGGAAGGCTGTCCCATGGCGGGAGAAACAGGACCCCCAACGGTTCCCTTGAGTCCCGCGTCTTTTTTATCGGAAGGTTCCGGCGCGAGTTCATCCGTTGTTTCAACCGGCGTTTCGCTCCAGGCTTCTTCCGGAAGGGGATCCGTAAAATCCGATTCCACGGCGAGATGCGCCAGCTCGTAATCATAGGTCTCTTCTCGCTCTCGTTCTTTCTGAATCAATTCCTCGGCTTCTTTCCGGGGAATAAAAACATGATCCCTGAACTTATCGAATCCCATATCTTCCAGTTGGGCGATCTCTTCCGTTGTCAAAGGTTCCTTCTCGAAATCAGCGATGGATTTATAGGAAGATGCGAGATTTTCAACAGGATTCGAGACTTCCTCTTGTTCCGTAGAAAAGGTTATGATCGTATTTTCCTTTTGATCCGGTTTCTCCTCACCGGATAAGGATGCCATCCGCTTTTCTTCAGGAACATCGATTTCCCTTGTTTCTGCGGCCACATCAGACGTCTCCCGCTGCAAAGCAGGTTGATGCGGCTCTGAAAAGGGCGTAACGGATTCCATCTCGGACGCTTTCGGATTTTCCGTATCCGTAACGGAATCCGTGTGATTCACATAAACAGAAACATGATTCTCTGAAGATGATTCATCTTTCTTTGAATTATCCCTGGATGTCACCAGGATCAAAGAAAGGAGAAACAATCCTATGAGAAATCCAAACATGACGCCTGTAAAGTTTTTTTTCAATAACATGGCGGTAATTCCTCCCTTGGATATGATAAAGAAGAAAACCGCATTTTGGGGTAAATGAAAAGAGGAAAGGAATGAAGAGTAGTTACAAAGAAAAGTATTTACCCCTGAAAATGGCCACGGGTTTTCAACTTTTTTGTCCCCATTTATAATGGGGATAATAGAAAAAAATGAAGAAGCGCGCACACTTATAAAGGCGCATATAAGTGAAGGTAATGAATTATCACCTCCCCTTCTCTCCTCGATACGATCAGGAAATCCAAGCATCACCCCCCTTTAAAAGAAATAAAATTGAAACGTTAAAAACTATAGAATATTGATAATTATTGATGTCAACTTTTGTCAATAGAAAAATATTAGAAAAACCGGTACCATTACTGGTTATTTTGAATTAAAAAACCGAGAAGAAAAATGGCGGAATGATCAATTTACGCCGAATTTGGAAGAAAAACTTTGCCACGTATCAACATTGCTGAAAATCGCGCGCGCCAACTCATTGTTTTGGGAATCGATTATGATAATGGTAGGTAACTTGAAAATCCGGTAAATCTTTGCCAGATGACCGCCGTGGTATTGATTCACGTCGAATTTCACAAGTATATATTTCTTGAGAAAGCTCTGGGCTGCGGGATCGGTCTGAAAAATAGAATCCAATGTCATAGCTGCCTTAACCCTGGGAGCGTAAAAGTACACCAGAATGGGGGTATTGGTCTGTTGAGCCCGTTGCCAGGCTGTCTCCGGATCCAGCCATTCAATGGGGAGAGAAGCGTTCGTTGCTGTCTGTATCACAGGTACGGGAGTGGGGTTAGCTATCTGGAGCGGAAGACTGCTGCCGCCACTCCAAGTATGGGCATAAGGAGAATCCGGAATCGGCACATCCTCATCCGTCCATTGGATGGAGAGGTTATCTGCATAGGCTTCATAGGTAGTATCTTTTTCAGCAAGCATGATGCCGACCTGAAGTCTTCGAAGGGAGCTTTCTTCTACAGGGGAAAAAGCGGGTTCATGCCCATCGATATAACAGCGGATTTTGCTGACGCCTTCGAATACAATGGCAAAGCGATGCCATCCTGGCCTCGGAATCTTGGGAATAAAGGCTTTATCCTGCTGGAAGATACGCGCTGTTTCTTCTTCTGTTATCACATAGGAAAAATAACAAAAGATATTTTTGGTAATGCCAAAGCGATAAAATGAATTGGGTTTTACTTGTCCTGGGGGAAGGGGTTCCATTGCCAGAACCGCAATCGATGGGAGATATTCCCCCTCCGGCGGCAGATAAAAATCCGCCTGGTAAAGGGCGCGACCATTCATCCCCAATTTATCACGATCCAGAACAACGCCATCCGCCAAACCCGTAATCCAGATGGAGGGATCGCCCTTCATCCAGAGACCGTATTGCCCTGTTTCCCTGGCCGCCATGCCGGCGTGAAACGCTGGATGTACGCCAGTAACTTTGGTTAAATCGACCACCTTTATGGCGTTTCCGCCGAAATCTCCCAGA
>JAFGFK010000215.1 GCA_016931135.1 Candidatus Sumerlaeota bacterium
AATAAATACAAATATCCGCATTGATTCTATAATGATATAGACTTCCCCCGTTCATTCGGGAACTTCTTAATGTTCATAATGGTAGAGATTGACCCCTTTCCCCCCTTTCCCCTTTCATTCCTAATACAATATTTTTCCCTTGACAACGAACTGTTAACTGGTAATATTATTTACCAGATTATATGTAAACTGGTAAAATATATTACAGGATTGAGGAAAATGATGGATATGATCAAGACTGTCCTCCTTGACTTTCAGGAGGCTGAACTGAAGACTGGAGTTCCTCGCCGTTTACATGTAGAGCCGGTTCAAGGGAAAGCCACTGTTTGCGTTGGCGTGCGCCGTTGCGGAAAATCCACTTACATGTTTCAAATAATTCAGAAAATATTGAACAGAGGCGTTCCACGCCAGAACATACTGTATCTGAATTTTTTTGATGACAGGCTCCACTATCTGCAAAAGGACAATCTTGGCATGATTACTGAGGCGTATTACTCCATCTACCCGAAGAAGAAAAACACGGAAAAGATATACTGCTTTTTTGATGAGATACAGAATATCACCGGGTGGGAGCCTTTTATCGACCGCATGATGCGTACGGAAAAATGCGAGATTTTCCTGACGGGATCTTCCTCGAGGATGCTCTCAAAAGAGATCGCAACCCAGATGCGAGGGAGGGCAATGTCCTGGGAACTGTTTCCGTTTTCGTTCAGGGAATTCCTCGATTGCAAAGGAATTGATATCAAGGGACATTTATCCACAAAGAAGAGGCTGCTTGTACAGAATGCTTTTGAAGAATATTGGAATGTTGGCGGCTTTCCTGAAGTTGGCGCATTTGTTCCCGTAGTAGATGGATCATTGAGCGTTAATGAATCAGGCTTGCGCATTGGCATGCCTGGAGCAATGCCGAAAAATCTGCGAATAAAAACGCATCAGGAGTATTTCCATTCAATCCTGTTTCGTGATATTATCGAGCGTTATGATATCTCTCACCCCAGAGGGCTGAGTGATCTGGCTCACTGGCTGGTTGATAGCGCAGCCTCGCTCTATTCAATCAACAGACTCACGGGCTATCTGAAATCGCTGAGCCATAATACGCCCAAGTCCTCTGTATCGGATTATATCCAATGGTTTGAGGACGCCTATTTTCTGTTTACCGTACGTTTGTTCGATCCATCGCTTTCTCGCAGCAACGCCAATCCAAAGAAGATATATTGCGTTGATCACGCAATGGTCACATCGGTATCATCGGGAATCCTGGTGAACTCTGGACATCTTCTTGAAAACCTTGTGTTCATGGCGCTTAGGAGAATTCATCCTGCGATATACTATTACAAGACAAAAACCGGTAGAGAGGTTGATTTCATTGTCTCGAGAAGAGGCGCCCCTGTAAGGCTGATTCAGGTGTGCGAGTCCATCATGGAATCCCAGACAAAAAAAAGAGAGACAGCGGCGTTGAACGAGGCGATGGCTGAGCTGGAATTGAAAACCGGAACTATTGTAACCCGTAATGAAACAGAGCGGATTTCTGTCAAAGCAGGGATGATCGAGGTGGTTCCCGCATGGAAATTCCTCATTGACTTGCCTGATCTGTCGGAATAATCGCCTGAATTCCAGTCAATTTTTATACGTTTCAGTCTCTATTGCGGAGGTGACAATAAAAGATAGGAAAGATAACAGAATCAGAGAACGAACAAGATTTCCCGGATTTGCCTTGATGGGAAGTCCGCAAAGCGTCTCCCGCAGACCGAGCGTATTATATATACGCTACTATCTTGAATTCCTTCTGTATTTTGAACTTTTTCATTTCCTGTCGCGTCGAAGTTATCACGCCTGTTGCGTGATAACGGAGACGGATATATTTTTTTTCGCTTCTGGCGGGATTGCGATTTCGCCGCATCAAACTTTTTTAAGCAGCCGCTGGCGGGTATAGGCGATCAACCCTCCGGCATCTATGATCGCCTGCCGCGCCCGGGGGAGGGGCGTTACCTTGAATGTTTTACCTGTGGTTTTATTTTTAATGGATTCTTTCGTGATTTCAAGTTCATCGCCTTCCGACGCCTCGATATCCGGACAAATGATAGTATTAAGCCCAAGATTGATTGCGTTCTGAAGAAAGATTCGGGCAAAATGCCTTGCCACGATCGTGAGATCGTATCCCTTGAGGCAGGATGCCGCCTGTTCGCGCGAGGATCCGCAGCCGAAATTGTCTCCCGCCACAATAACGCTTCCGGAGGCAATCTCGCCCTTCTTCAGCTGCGCATTGAATTCCGCATTATCCGCAAATGCGTACTGGGGCGTTTCGGAAGGCAATACCGTTGCCATGAATCTTCCGGGATAAATAATATCCGTGGATATATCATCTCCAAGTTTCAGCGCCACTTTTGCCATTTCAGATTCCTCCTTTGGTAGGATCGGTAATTTCGCCCTTGATCGCGCTTGCAGCGGCAACGGCAGGGGAGCAGAGATAGACTTCGCTCTTTGGATTGCCCATCCTGCCCTTGAAATTGCGATTGGTGGTGGAAAGGGCGACTTCGCCATCGCCAAGCGCGCCCTCGTGCACCCCGAGGCAGCAACCGCATCCCGGATTCATGGCAACCGCACCTGCGCTTACCAGATCCGTGATGACGCCTTTTTTCAATGCCTGGGTCATAATCTTTGCGGATGCGGGGAATACAAGCATGCGAACATCCTGCGATATCTTCTTCCCCCGCAAAATCCCCGCTGCTATCTCCAGATCATCCAGTCTGCCGTTCGTGCACGAACCGATCACGATCTGGTCGATTTTTTTACCCGCAACCTCGCGGATCGGTTTGACGTTATCCACAGTATGGGGGCAGGCGATCTGCGGCGTGAGTTCGGAAACATCGATCTCGATCACCTCCGAATAAGAGGCGTCAGGATCGGATGCAACCATGTCCAGTTTGTCGGTAACTCCGGCTTCCTCCCTGAGATAACGCTGAGTTTCCTGATCCGCTGGAACAATGCCCGAAGTGGCGCCCGCCTCAACGGACATGTTGCAAAGCGTCAGCCTCCCCGATGTGCTCATGTTGCGGATGGTTTCCCCGTGAAACTCGATCACCTTGAAATTCGCCCCTTCAGCCGTGATTTTCCCGATAAGGTAAAGGATCAAATCCTTGGGAGACACGAATTTGGGAAAAGAGCCGTTTACCTCAACCCGGATAGTTGCGGGAACCTCGATATTCAGGGCGACGCCGAGCGCCCATACGCTTGCCATTTCCGTTGCGCCGATGCCAAAGGAAAATGCCCCGAGCGCGCCATGGCTCGTGGTATGGCTGTCGGTTCCAACCACGACACAACCGGGGCGCACATACCCGTATTCGGGTAGAATCTGGTGGCAGATGCCGCCCGTATCTCCCCGGATATCATGAAATTTCCCGATTCCCTGTTTCCGGACGAATTCCCGGATTTTCTTCTGGTTGGTTGCGGTTTTGGAACTCTCCGCAGGAACGCGATGATCGAATATGATGACGATTTTATCCGGATCGAATACCTTTGCCTCGAGGTTCGTTCCCTTGTAAATATCCATGAACTGGTTGATCACGAGCGCCCCGTTTTCATGCGACATGGCAAGGTTGACTGCAGGTTCCACAACATCGCCCACCTTGACCGCAGCCTTTCCCGCCGCCTTTGCCAGTATCTTTTGAACAATGGTCATTCCCATGGCATTTAACCTTTCCTGATAGAAATTTTATTCTGCTATTTTTTTCGCGCCTTTGTATTTTTCCTGGATTCTTTCTTTTGGCAGGTATTTTTCCTCCAGGGCGCGGTATTCCCTGATACCCGCAAAATCCGTATATTCCTGGAAACTTGACGCCCAATGCGTTTCTCCCGGAAGAGTGCCTGTGGGGGATTTTTTAAGCGCGGTGAAGAAATCCATCAGCGCCTTTTGCGCCACCATGATGGAGGCGACAGGAATGGAAACGCGCCCCACGCCCATTTTTGCCAGCTCGGGAATCGGGATGAGTTCCGTTTTCACTCCAGTGATGGCGTCCATCAGGTTGACGGAAAGGGGTCCCTTCAATTTCTTGATCGCCTTTTTGATGTCTTCCTTTGTCCTGATCCCATCGATGAACACGAGGTCTGCTCCCGCCTTGAGGTACAGGTTGCAGCGCCGGATCGCTTCCGCGAGCCCGTAAACCGCAAAGCAGTCCGTACGGGCGTTGATGATGAAATCCTTATCGAGGGAATTGCGTATTTCGGCGCAAGCCTTCACCTTTCCCGCCATTTCCTCCGCGGAAATCACCTCTTTTCCCGCCATGTGTCCGCATCGCTTGGGGAAAATCTGGTCTTCGATGTTCATCCCGGCAAGCCCCATGGCGATCAGGCGTTCCGTGATCCATGCGGCATTGACTGCGTTGCCGCCGCCTGTATCCACATCCGCCATCACGGGGATATTCACCGCCTGCGTTATGTTCCAGGAGATATCGAGAATATCCTTCATTTGCACGAGCCCGAGGTCGGGTTTTCCCAGGAGCGAACCCGCAACGCCGAACCCGGAAATCTGCATTGCCTCGAAGCCGCATTTTTCTATGATTTTAGCGCTGAAGGCGTCGTGGCAACCGGGAAGGACAACAGCGCGCCTTTCCATGATCGCCTTTCTCAAGATGGTTGTTTTCTTCATAAAGATTTACTCCTCGATTCAATTATGATTTTTCTATTGATATTGAAACATATAATATCCTATGCGATTTCAATCATTTCAAGGAATTTTTCTCTTTAAAAGTCCTGAAATATTTATTAAATATACTTGAAGATCATTTATAAAAAATCGTATTAAACCACTATTTACTAAAATAAACTGAATAAGAGGATTAACTTATGGACATTAAACGCTATAAATTATTATCCCTAAAGTTACATGGTTATCGACCTTTTGGTAAATTTGAGGCGCAATTCTCTCCATTGGAAGTTATTGTGGGAGCGAACGGATCAGGGAAATCCAGTCTATTTGAATTCTTGAAATTTTTAAGAGATTCGACATATCATGAAATCCCGCCGGAAATTGTATCGGGATCGATAGGACAGCAAATTTTTCACAGGCCTGGTCCCGATAAATTCCTGTGGAGTTTAAGGATTGATGTCAATAAGCCTGTTTCGATAGACTACCAGGGAGAATTGCTTGGCCCTTTAGGAAGAACTCATATAGCCTTTGAACGCGTAAATTCATCGAAGCCTTTAAGTCAAAGACACGACAGAAAATATATCTATATGGATATTCATGAAAGACAGGGAGTCATTTCCGATCCGGAAACGCATGAATTCAAAAGACAGAAAATCGATCTGAAAAGGCCGAATCTTCTTGCCCTGAGCATCATGACAAATCCCTCTCTGGAAACATTATTCAATCTTCGGGAATATATAAGAGGATGGCGTTTTTACAGTTCCTTTAATATAAATAATGAAAAAATTCAAAAATCCACCCCTACTTCCCAGGAACCTGTTCTAAACGAGGATGCCAGCAATCTTAGCGCTGTTCTATTCTATTTAATGACGGAACATCATGAAATATTCAATGAATTGCAATCTTATATCCGTTTTGCTATACCCGGATTCAAATCACTCAATGTTAAAGCAAGGGGAGGACCTGGAGAGGTTATTGCATTCTGGGAGGAAGATGGCTTGAATGAAGAAATCAGCCTTGCCGATTTATCTGATGGCATCATTCGTTTTATTTGCTGGGCGACATTATGCGTAATGCCTTCTCCTCCAACATTGCTTTGTATTGATGAACCGGATCAGGGAGTTCATCCAAGAACATTGCCAATTTTGGCTGGTTTATTCCAGAAGGCGATTTCACGAACTCAAATACTTCTTGCCACCCACGCCTCGTACTTCTTGACTCAATTTGATCTGGAAAATATTTCAGTTATGAAAAAAATCAATGGGGAAAGCGTATTTCTTAAACCCTCGGATTCAAAAGCCCTGAAAGCAAATCTTGAAGACTTTGGAGTTGAAGAGATAGAGGCTATGCATCGTAATGATGAAATGGAGGCTCTTGTTTGAAAAGTTTTAAAATCATTGTGTATGTTGAAGGCGCAAGCGATAAACTCGCTATGGAGGCGCTTTTATATTCACTTCTCGATCAATTAAGGGAAAAAGGAATATCTGTCGAGTTCATCCCAACCGAAGGAAAAAAGTCGTTGATCTTAAAAACCCCCATTAAGGCAATAAATATCTTGAATAACCACTCCGAATATTATGTTGTCGCTTATCCCGATTTATATCCCGCTAATATGGGGATTCCTCATTCAACCTTTGAAGAACTCGAACAATCTCTTCGGAAATCTTTCCAGGAACAGATGGAAATCAAAAAAGTGAAAGACGCCAGAATTGAATCACACTTTGTGATAAGATGTTTCAAATATGACCTTGAAGCCTTGCTTCTTGCAACTGAGAATATATTATTATCATACATAGGATATAAACCTCCCAAACCAAATTGGGAAACGCCGGTAGAAGATATGAATCAAAATATGCCGCCAAAGAGGATTGTTGATAATTTGTTTGAGAAAATGGGGCAAAGTTATAAGAATACAATCGATGCCCCAAACATTCTAAGGGGGGGGATTATAAATTGATAGCGAAACGCTGTCCTCAGCAATTTGGGAAATTCATATCATTCCTTGAACAATTTCTTGATAATCTATAAATTGATCGAAATTTATGTTGCGTTGTGAATTTGATTAAAAGGCGGGTGTTATGGATCGTATTCTTAAAACAGGCGTGTTTTTTGTGTGTCTTGTCAATCTCACCGGATGCTCATTTATGGGCGGGAGTGAACCGCAGATGAGAAACGAAACGGACAAGTGGTTTCATCCTTTATGGGAGGGGAAAACCGCGTATGGTGACACCCTTTTCTTCATACGTTATTCCCAGGATGAATTGCCCAAAGCTTCGCTTCTTTTTCCATTGAAAAGGATGATCAGGGTGGAACAACCCGGCTCCGGAATCATCTATGAACAAGGAAAAGATTTTGTGATTGGTTCGGATAAAAGAACCCTTTTCCTTCCCGAAGGCTCCCGCATTCCTTTTAAAAACCACGAGGAATTTTTTCCCATGCCCAACGCGCCCAATTCTTATCCCGCTGCCGTTGATGGCGTTCATCATGTCATGTGGGCGGAAGGGCATTTCTTTCACGATCTTGAGGTTGAGGCAACCTATGAACACTCCGGGAACGATTGGGCGAAATCGCTCAAACCTTCCCGAGGCGAAAGCATCAGCCTCCCACTATCTCAGAAAAAATTGAAACAGGAGGGGGAGTTTAAAATCTGTCTGCTCGGCGACAGCATCTCCTGCGGCGCCAATGCTTCCGCCATGACAAACGCCCAGCCGTTCATGCCGTTTTACGGGGAGCTGCTTGCCTCCTGGCTGCGGAAGAATTATCCACCCGAAATCATCTTCAAAAATTTCTCCGTGGGAGGGCAGTCTTCATCATGGGGCATAGGCGAGATGGAGAAAATCGTTCCGGAAAAACCCGATCTCGTTATCATTGCCTTTGGAATGAACGACGCCTCCTTTCGGATTCCTCCGGAAGAATATGCCAATAACATCAAAAAACAGATGGAAAAGATCAGCCGGTCTAATCCGGAATGCGAATTCATCCTGGTGGCAACCATGACGGCAAATCCAAAGTGGAACTGTTATTCCCTGGAACATTACATGGGATACAGGGATATTCTGCTCACAATGCGGAATCAGGGAGTTGCTGTTGCGGATGTCACCTCCTTGTGGATAAAGGTTCTCGAACGAAAGACGTTCTACGATCTTACGGGAAATGGCGTGAACCATCCCAACGATTTCGGGCACAGGCTTTACGCCCATGTACTCATCGATCTTTTCGAATGACGTTTTTTTCCCATTAAAAAACGCTCATGGAGGGCAGCATGAAATACGATGTGGAATATGTGAGGGCGCAATTTCCCGCCTTGAAAAAAATGGTGAACGGATTCCCGGCTGTGTTCTTCGATGGACCCGGGGGAACACAGGTTCCGCAGCGCGTGATCGATGCTGTTGTTGATTATTTGATTAACCATAATTCAAATACCCACGGCGAATTTATGACAACCATCGAAACAGACAAAATCATAGATAACGCAAGGGAAACATTTGCGGATTATTTCGGGTGTTCCTCCGATGAAGT
The DNA here is from genome assembly GCA_016931135.1 of Candidatus Sumerlaeota bacterium. Classification (GTDB taxonomy): domain Bacteria; phylum Sumerlaeota; class Sumerlaeia; order MWCT01; family MWCT01; genus JAFGFK01. The sequence goes on from JAFGFK010000215.1 coordinate 8,165, forward strand.
GGCATTCTGCCATAACTCGACAACCATTTGTTTCAAACTTGCCCTGGGAATTGCGCGCGACCTCAAACCCGGCGATGAAATCATCATAACCGATATCGATCATGACGCCAACCGAAGCCCCTGGGAACTCCTTTCGGAAAAAGGGATTGTGATCCAAAGCGTCCGGTTCGATCCGGATACCTGTTCACTGGATATTCGGGATTATGAAAAAAAATTATCTGATAGAACGAAGGTTGTCGCATTCAACTACGCCTCCAACGCCGTGGGAACGATCAGCAATGCGAGGCAAATCATACAAAAGGCAAGGAAGCGCGGCGCGATCACGGTGGTCGATGCGGTTCATTACGCCTTGCACGGCGTGATCGATGTGAAGGCAATCGATGCGGATTTTCTCTTTTGTTCTGCGTATAAATTTTTTGGCACTCATTTGGGCGTACTTTACGGAAAAAGGGAAAAAATGGAGCAAATCAGGACATTGAAGGTTCGCGCGCAGAAATCCGATCCCCCCCTGAAATTCGAGACAGGAACGTTGAATCACGAAGGCATTGCGGGGGCGGCGGAAGCGATAGAATTCATTGCGGATATCGGCGCGAGGCATCGGGAAAATTTTCTGAACGCCCCGGCGCATAGCAGCGAACGGAGAAAAAACATTGTTTGCGGCATTCTCACTATGGAATCTTATGAAAAGCCCCTGGCGGATTATTTCAAGGAGGAACTGGCGAAGATCGACGGATTGAAGATTTACGCTCCTCCGAAGGATCATCCCTGTACTTCCACAATTTCCTTCCGGTTGAAAGACACGCCTCCTGTTGAGGTTGCGAGGCGTTTGGCGGATAAGGGCATTTTCGTATGGGATGGAAATTTTTACGCGGTGGAGCTCGTGAAAACGCTCGGTTTGAATGAAACCGGGGGACTCGTTCGCATCGGCCTCGCTCCCTATAATACAATAGAAGAAATCAACCGCGCGCTCCGGGAATTAAAAAACCTTGCGGATGAAAGATAAAATGTTACGAAAGGAGAGAAGGAAATCCATGGATCGCAATAAATTCAAATCTATTGCCGGGATGTTGACGCTGGGCGCGGGGCTCTTGAAATTTTCAGGATGTTCGACCGCGCCTGTTTCTCATTCTTCCTCAGATTCGCCGCCCAATATTATCCTGATGCTTGCCGATGACATGGGTTATGGCGACCTCGGTTGCTATGGACAGAAAATCATCCAAACTCCGAATATTGATCGAATGGCAAGAAATGGAATCCGGTTTACTCAGTTCTATGCCGGCTCAACCGTTTGCGCCCCTTCGCGTTCCTGCCTGCTTACCGGATTGCACACGGGGCATGCGAATACGCGCGGAAACGGCAAAGTTTCCATTCTCCCTGATCCCGGGGAGAAAATCATTGCGCGTTATCTGAAGGATGCGGGATACATAACTGCTATGATCGGGAAATCCAGCGTCTCCTGCGTAAACCTGGATGATGATTTTCCCCGGAAAAAGGGATTCGACTATTCTTTTGGATTCTTGAGCCACTGGGAAGCGCATGACTACTTCCCACCGGAACTCTATCGCAACGGCGAAAAAATCGTTTATCCCAATAATACAAGACATGAGGGAGACGCCTACAGCCAGCAGCTCTTTATGGATGACGCGATGAGGTTTCTGGAAAATAACAGGGATAAACGGTTTTTTCTCCATCTGTCATTCCAGATACCTCATGCCAGCCTTTACGCCCCGGAAGAATGGAAGGCAAAGTATCGCGGGATGTGGGAAGAAGTTCCGGAAACAACGCAGAAGCATTATCGAAACGAACCGGAACCCCGCGCAACTTATGCGGCAATGGTTTCCCGATTGGATGCGGATGTAGGGGCTGTTCTTGATAAATTAGTGGAACTGGGCATCGCGGACAATACGCTGGTTCTTTTTTCCAGCGACAATGGAACGATGCGCGAAGGCGGTTACGACTACGAATGGTTTGATTCAAACGGACCTCTCAAGGGTGGGAAACGGGATATGTACGAGGGGGGAATCCGGACGCCTCTCGTGGCAATGTGGCCCCGGAAAATCAAACCCGGAACTACTACGGATCACATCTCCGCCTTCTGGGATTTTCTTCCTACGGCTTGCGACGCCGCTGGAACGCCGGCTCCGGAAGGCATCGATGGAATTTCTTTCCTTCCCACGTTGATCGGAAGCGGCGACCAGAAGAAACATGATTACCTGTATTGGGAGTTTCACCAGGGAGGGAAGAGCGGGCGCGTCAAACAGGCAGTGCGGGAAGGCGATTGGAAGGCTGTCCGGTTAAATGCGGAAACCAGCCCTGATGCCCCTGTGGAACTGTATAATTTGAAGGAAGATATCGGGGAGACAAACGATCTCGCAACCGCACAACCTGAAATTGCAGAGAGGCTCAGCCAGTTGATGCGGAAAGCCCATCAACCGGGCAAAGCATTCAAGATGCCTTATGAAACCGCTGAGGGTGAATCTGTGCAGGGAAAATAAGTCCTCCACGCAGCGAATCCAATGGGGATTTGAGTGGGCAATCTATCCTCTTTTATGAAATATCATCTCTACAAAAATTTGCCAAACTACTGTAAATAAATAAAAAAGGATTCCGGGATTTACCCGGAATCCTTACTTCTGAAATCATGACTGGTTTTGTTATTGTTTCACGGCTTTGACCGCATCGGCGATAACAACAGAGCCTCCCGAGGAACCGGCAGCGTCTATCTTGACTGATCCGGCGCCGGCATTGAAATTCCAGGTGCCCAGGGCTACCCAGGTCAGATTATTCAGCCGTTGATTCTTGTAAACGGTCTGCGATCCGGAGGCGGTTTGAACCACATATTTGGTTGACGTTGTGCGGTTCGTGCCAGTCCTGTAAATCGCGTAGATCTTCCAGGAACCCGATACCGGAAGGTCCAAATCCCACGTTGCGGTATGAGCGCCGCCGGCTGTGGCAAAACGATATGTTCCGCCATTATATCCCGAAGTCCCGCTGGTAGTCCAGCTGCCGGTTTCCGTATAAGTTGGATAACCGTCATCGTTGTCCCTTATGACATCGGGTACGGGCGTGGGCGTGGGCGTGGGCGTGGGCGCGCTTTCATACGTGAATCTGACGGCGTCCGCAATCACCACGCTGTTTCCCGAACTCCCCGCAGCGTCAATGGTTATCGTATTGTCACCTGAATTGAAGGTGAATGATCCAAGAGACACCCAGACCAGATTATTCTGGGTTTGGTTGACATAAACCACGTGATCTCCATCCGCGGCATGGACGATATATTTTGCGGAAGTGGCGCGATTGGAGCCGGTGACATAAATAACAGAGACATCATAGATTCCGGAGTTGAGGTTGGCTTTCCAGGTGGCTGTATGGCTTCCGCCAACCGTGGCGTAACGATAGGTTCCTCCGTTATAACCAGGGTATCCACTCGTCAACCAGGTGCCGGTTTCCGTATATGCTGGAGAGCCTTGGTCATTATCTACAATGACCTCTCCTGATGGCGTAGATGTTGGAGTAGGCGTCGGAGTGGGCGTAGGCGTTGGCGTTGGAGTGGGCGTCGGCGTCGGCGTTGGGGTTGGCGTCGGAGTGGGAGTTGGCGTCGGCGTTGGAGTGGGCGTTGGCGTCGGGGTTGATAAGAGGTCGAATTTGACGGCGTCGGCGATCACCACGCTGTTTCCTGAACTCCCCGCAGCGTCGAGTTTTATGGTGTTGTTTCCCGCATTGAAGCTATACATTCCAACATTGACCCATACAAGATCATTCAGCGTCTGATTCACATAAGCGTACTGGTTTCCTCCCGCCGCGCTGATGATATATTTGGCGGAAGTGGCGCGATTGGTTCCCGCGCGATAAATCACGGAAACATCGTAGTTGCCTGCATTGAGATAGGCGGTCCATGTGGCTGTATTACTTCCGCCAACCGTGGCGTAGCGATAGGTTCCGCCATTATAACCCGTACTGCCGCTGGTTGCCCAGGTTCCGGTTTCCGTATAGGCGGGCGAGCCGCTGTCGTTATCCACAATAATCTCGTTTCCGCTCGGCGTGGGCGTTGGCGTGGGCGTTGGAGTGGGGGTGCCGCCTCCAAGAAGAGGGGCGTCTTTGATGGCGTCAAAATTCGACGCTGTGGCATGTTGCGTGCTCCACCAGCTGATGCCCGTTCCCAGGCTGGGAACATCGTCGTGTCTTGCATTGACCGCTGTATTGAAACGGGTGATCTCACTGGAAGGCGTCGAGTCATAAGCCTGGCCAATGGGAAGAACCGTTCTACTTGCGCCCCAGTAGTTGATGATATCGTCTGTCATATCATCAGCCACTTTTTCGGGCGTATATCCCATTGTTTTCCAATAACACTGCGGCATATTCGCATGAACGTAGTTTTTAAAAGTGGACCATGGAAGAGATTGGTGCCATCTGATATAGGCAAACGAAGTAAGGGCAAGAAAATGGTTTGGATAGGCGTTTTTCACCGTTGAGCACAAGGTATTGACTTGTGTGGAATAGTTGCCTTCGTATTCCGCCTCGGCGTCAAAGATGGCGCCATCCGCGCCATAACTCAGGGCGGTCTTCAATACATTGGCTTCGGAAGAAGCGCTGTTTGGATACTTGCAGCGATTATAACCGAAGATTTTCATGTTGCGGTCGTGCGCCTTGCTGATCAGTGATGTGGAGAACTGACTCCAATAAGTTGTCCCGTCGCCGCATTTTACCGAAATCCAGTCTATATCGTGGTTTACCAGATAATCCAACATGCCGTCCGTATTACTGGAAGAGCCCGTGCAGTTGGTATTGGCGCTGCTTAGAACATATATCCACATTCCTTTGCCCAGGTTGTTGGGATCGACTCCGTTAGCTAAAGGATAAGCTGCGGAAGCGAACAGTCCCATAATAAAACACAGAACAACGATACGCGTAAACTTTTTCATAATTGACCCTCCCCCTTTTGAGTAGCGATTATATACTCTCTTTGTTTTTACGTTTTTTCCTATTTGATTATAGGAATTTCGGAAAGATTGATAAAACATCAGAGTCCTTACAAATATGTCATAGGCATCACCTTCTCTCCTGACAAAAAAGTTGCCGATAAACCTGTCTCAATACATGTATAATGACTATAAAATTCCAAAATCCTTGTCAACATCAAAATTGTAACGTTTTTAGCCTTTTTTTATAATTCTTTGATCGAAAAACATGTAAAAAAAACTCTTGACGAGGGGAAAGGGTATAAGGTTAATAATCAATTTGAATTTGTGGGTGAAAAGGACAGGAGTTCTTTTAAATATTTTCGGGCGGTTAGCTCAGCGGGAGAGCATCGGCCTTACAAGCCGAGGGTCACAAGTTCAAATCTTGTAC
>JAFGFK010000216.1 GCA_016931135.1 Candidatus Sumerlaeota bacterium
CAGAAAAAAACTCAGGATAGTTTGAAGGATTTTTATAGAGTTTGACCCCATAGCCCAACCACTCACTCGGAAAACTGATGTGCGCCCTAAAAGAAAATACCCCAAGAATTATCTTGCCAATTCCCATTGAAAGCCTATTGTTGAAATCAATATATCAATAACAAGGAGGAAGGGCCTCATGGGAATCAAAATCAGGGAACTCAAGGTGGAACCTTTCAATCTGGCATTGAAGGAACCTTTCATAATAGCCACAGGAAGAAAGGATGCGGCGAATAATGTTTTGGTCCGGATCATCCTCGAGGATGGTACGGTTGGATATGGAGAAGTGGCGCCGTCTCCTTACACTACCGGCGATACCCAGCAAACCTGCCTGGCGGTTCTCGATCATATCCGGTGGGCGGTAGAGGGACAGGATATCGCCAAATGGCGGAGTCTTTTATCCAAAACCAGGAAACTGATTCGTTCCAATGTCGGCGCCCACAGCGGATTGGAACTCGCCGTTCTGGATGCCCTGACAAAAACCATGGGAATTCCTTTATACGAATTTTTCGGCGGCGCAATCACTTCAGTAGAAACAGATTTAACCTTATCCCTGGGAACGCCGGATGAGACATTCAATGCAGCCAGAAAGGCGGTGGATCAGGGTTTCAAACTGATCAAGGTCAAGGTGGGGCAGGGCGTTTCTGTGGATGCGGAAAGGATTCTGCGTGTTCGGGAGGCGGGCCCGGATTGCGAAATTTCCCTGGACGCCAATCAGGCGTATTCCCCCAAGGACGCCGTGGAACTGGTGAGGAGGGTGAACGCCGATGGCGTTGAAATCGGACTTCTCGAGCAGCCCGTGCGCCGCGATGACATAGAAGGTTTGAAGTATGTCAGGGAACATTGCCCTGTGGCAGTTGCGGCGGATGAATCCTGTTTCACCCCTGAGGATGCCATCCGCTTGATCCGCGCCGATGCGGTGGATGTCATCAACATCAAGCTGGCAAAGTGCGGTATTGTGGGCGCCATGGATATCGCAGGCATCTGCCGTTCTGCCAACAAGGGGCTTATGATCGGCTGCATGATGGAATCCAAGATAGGACTGGCGGCATCGGCGCATTTTGCCTGCGGTTCGGGCGATTTTCTGCATCATGATCTGGACTCGATTTACCTTTTGAGACCTTTTGATTGCAAGGGCGGATTCAAACTCGATGGACCCAGGTTTTCCGTTGACGGGATCGAAAAGGGAACCGATCTCGAATTCAATCCCTGATTTCAGGATGTTCTGGTAACAGGGGAAACCGGCGCCTGATACAAGTTGCGCGGGACGCCTTTAAAACTCCGAAACTCCGGTGAAACGAAATCTCTTCATTCTTACGGCTGGAGTCGTTACCACAGCAAAGTCTCCCTTGCATCGCCTCTCCCTCCCAACCGCTTCCACGTTCTTGAGCGCCTCGAGCATATTCTGCGTAAAACGCATGTTGCGAACCGGCGAGACGATCTTTCCCTTTTCGATCAGAAACGTTCCATCCTTGGTCATACCTGTCATCACGGTTGTCATGGGTTCCACCACGTTCATGTAATGAAACTTTGTGACATATAAACCGCGTTCGACAGGCGCGATGAGTTCTCTCTCGGGAACATTTCCCCGTTTCATGAAAAGGTTCATGGCGTAAGGTCCGTAGTGATTGGGATGAGGAAGGGCGTGTCCCGTACTTTTGACGCCTGCCTGGGCTGCCGTCTTTGTATCATGGACAACGCCTTTTGCCACGCCCTTTTCAATGAAATATACTTTCTTCCGGAGAACGCCCTCGTAATCAAAGTATATCGGTACGCCTTCCGGATCTCTCCCATCGTCATAGATCGTGATTTTTTCTGAAACGATTTTTTTCCCCATCAGTTTTGTCATGAACGAGCGTTTTTCGAGAAAGGCTTTTGCCCCGAATCCAATGGCTGCCAGATGCAATACGATGTTTTGCACAGCATAGGGCGAGAGCACAACCTGGTATGAGCCCGGTTCAATGGCAGCCGGTTCTCCCTTGTAAGCAATTTTTTCGAGGGCTTCCTCCGCCAGTTGCGTGAGGGGGAGATCGTCGATATTTGCGCCCATCCAGAAGCTGTAACCGGAAAGCGGCTCGCGATAGGGGACAAAATTCAGAAACGCCTTCGTGATATGCTGGGAAGCGCGGATTCCGGATGTGTTTGCCACAGACACAACCATGGATTGCGCGCACAATGCGCCGGAAGCCACGGCTTTGTATTTTTTCGTTTGCCGGATGATCTGGTTCACCAGGGACGCCCTTTTGGAAGGGGAGCAGGTTTCCGTGGCGCTCGATGCGGTATCGAAGATGCGGGATTTCCTTCCCTGCGCCAATCCGGGAAGTTCCTCGTTTTTGGGCTGGTTCAGGGCGATCTCCAAAGCGGCGGTCGCCGCGCGTTTCAATCCTTCATCATCCAGGCGGTTTGTGGTATAGGACCCTTCCCTGTAGTCTTTTCTGATGCGCCATTGAATGGTGGCGTTTTCCTCCCCCATGTTCTGATGGATATGATTTTGCGCAAAACGGGTGAGTTGGCTTCTGGTATGAATCAAGAGAATCTCCGCTTCGTCGCCCGGATTGAATCTCAATGCGTTCTGGCACAATTCCAGGAATTGCTCTTTCATGGTTTTTCCCTCGTTCCCGAATAAAATTTTTCGTAACATGCCGGATATTTTTCAAAAAGCCGTCATGTTACAAGTTTTCTATCGTAAATGCGGTAACGCTTGGAAAATTTCGCTCCCATGAGCTTTGCAGCCCGGTTCATCGGTTCATTGTCCTCGAGCACCCATCCCAGTTCCCCGGAGGGGTATCCGATGGAAGGGCTGAGATTGGCGATCTGGTTATACAGAATGATATCGATCCCCAATCCCCGGCATTCCCTGATGACGCCCATGGTTATGATCCGGATGCGGTTTATTTTGCGCTTCCAGTAAAGAGCCTTGAAAATCCCGAAGGGGAACAGACGCCCCTTCAGATGTTTGAGAACGATATTGATATCGGGAAGGCACAGGATGAATCCGGCGGGTTTGTCTTTGTAAAGGGCAATATACAGTAGCCGTTTATCTACAATCGCCTTCATCTCATGCGCCATGAATGTGAATTCCGCATCCGTCATAGGGACAAATCCCCAGTTTTTCTCCCAGGCGGAGTTGTAGATGGTTTTCAGGATTTCGACCTCTTCTTCTAGGCGATAGAAATCCACTTCGCGAAGGGCGATCCGGGAGCGTTTTTGAATGCGTTCCGCCACTTTTCCGAGCCGCTCGAACTGGTAAGTCTCGGTGTCCAGGCCATAGCACAAAAGGTCCTTGCTTTTCTGGAATCCCGCATCCCCCAGGAGTCTTTCATAATAGGGAAAGTTATAGGGCATCATGAAATAAGGCGTTTCGTCAAAGGAGTTCACCAGGAGGCCGCAGCTTTCATTTGTGGAAAAATTCATGGGACCCCGCAAGGTATCCATGCCTTTTGATCGAACATAATCCGCAGCCTTGTTCAGAAGGGATTGCGCCACTTCCCCGGAGTCGATGCATTCAAAGAATCCGAAAAATCCCACCCGATCCTGATGAAACCGATTGTGATTGTGATTGATATGAGCGGAAATCCTTCCGACAACGCGGCCCGTGTCTTCCGCCAGAAAAAGACAGACCTCGGCATGCTCGTGAAAGGGGTGCCTTCCCGGGGCAATCAGTTTTTTATCCTCGCTGAAAAGATTGGGCGCCCAGAAGGGATTGTCTCGATAAAGGGCGTGGGGAAATAGTATGAACTTTTTCAGATCGTTCTTGGAGGTGACTGTTTTAATGGTTAGAGACATGCCTGCTGAGGAAAAAGAAAAATAATATCTGGGATTATTTTCGCAATTTGAAAGATTTTCCCTTAAATAAATCCAAGCATCCTGCCGCCTTTGTGTATGATTTCTAGGGCGTGATCCAGCTGGGATTCCGTATGGGTCGCCATAACGCTGATTCGGATTATAGCCATATTGGGGGGAACAGCCGGGCTGACAACCGGATTGACAAAGATTCCCTCGTCGTGGAGATATCGCCAGAACTTGAATACCCCCATGTTGTCTCCAATGATGACGGGAATGATCGGCGTTTCGGATAGTCCTGTGTTAAAGCCCATGTCTTTCAATCCATTCAGCATTTTATACGTGTTGCTCCAGAGTTTTTCCCTTCGTTCCGGTTCTTTCTCGATGATATCGATTGCGGTGAGTGCGGCAGCCGCGCAGGCGGGGGTCGGACTTGCGCTGAAAATCAACGCTCTGGCGAAATGTTTCAGATATTCGATCACTTCATTTGTGGAGGCGATGAATCCGCCGATGGAGGCAAAGGATTTGGAGAAAGTGCCCATGATCAGATCGACTTTGTCCGTCAGATCGAAATGATCCGCCGTGCCGTTTCCGCGTTTGCCCAATACCCCGATGGAATGGGCGTCATCCACCATCACGGCGGCGCCTTGTTTTTGAGCTGCATCCACTATTTGGGGCAGTTTGGCGATGTCGCCTTCCATGCTGTATACGCCGTCAATGACAATCAGTTTTTCGCCATCAGGGCAGCTCGCGAGCCGCTGTTCCAGGCTTTCCGGATCGTTATGATTGAATTTGACGATTTTGCCGAAACCAAGCCGGCAGCCGTCGATGATGCTGGCATGATCCGATTTATCGATCACGACATAGTCGTCCTTTCCCACAAGGGCGGAAATTGTGCCTAAATTGGTTTGAAATCCGGTCGTGAAGACCAGAGCCGCCTCTTTATCCACAAATGCGGCAAGGCGTTCCTCCAGTTTGATGTGAATATCGAGGGTGCCGTTCAGGAAGCGGGAACCCGCGCATCCGCTGCCGTATTTTTCCGTGGCTTCCATCGCCGCCTTCTTGACTCTGGGATCATTCGTCAAGCCCATATAACTGTTGGATCCCAACATGAGCATCTTTTTGTTCCCGATCACGACTTCCGTATCCTGGGGAGAACTGATCATTCTGAAATAAGGATACAGATTGGCTGCCTTTGCTTCTTCCGCTGCCGTGAACTTGTAGCATTTTTCCAGTATTCCAGCGTATGTTTTCTTCTCTATGATCTCAGGCATTCTCGATCTTCCCTCGCTTTCCCGAAATAATATTCTTTTAAAAGGGATTGGTGATTCTTATTCTAATCAAATATATGAAATCCATATATTGTTGCCTGCATTTGTTCATGGCTGTCAAGGTAATATTTTCGATTAAAAGTTGACTTGTACGCCCTGTCATGGCATAGTCCGTTCTTAATTGATTTTTGAAGAAATGGGATTCTATCCGGGAGACTTTATTTATGATTCACAGAACCATGTCCTCCATCAAGAATCATCTCCTTACGGGAGTCATTCTTCTGATTCCTATTACGGTTACTTATATAGGATTGAAAACCCTTTTCACTTTTCTTGTCCACATTTTCAATCCCATGGTCGAATTCCTTTTCCAGGAGATAACGCTTCCGCCTTCCGTCGAGTTTGCCATAGCGCTCTTCATGACCGTTTTTGTCCTGTATCTGGTGGGATTTTTTTCCAGGCTGATCGCCGTGAAACGCCTGATTTCATGGGGTGAGAATATCCTGACCAGAATTCCGGTGGCAAGATTCATTTATCTTACCACCAAGCAGGTTCTCGACGCTATGCGTCTGATGAAGGAACGATCCCTCAATAAAGTGGTTCTGGTGGAATATCCCAGAGAGGGGATCAGATCCTTTGCCTTTGTAACAGGCAAAATGAAGATAAAGGGAGAACAGGGGAAGGAACTTGTCAATATTTTCATCCCTTCAACGCCTAATCCAACAACGGGTTATTTCCTCATGCTCCCTGCGGATCAGGTTTGGGATGTCGATATCTCCATAGAGGAAGTTTCGAAAATCATCATATCGGGGGGGCTCTTGTCCACGGATGAACTCAGGATTTTCCCCTACAAGCCTCCGGTTGATGGGGAAAAATGAAATTTGATAGGATCAAGCTTGAAATATTATTTCTATTGGGGCAAGAACCAGTAAATATTCGATTACAATAAGGAGTTGTTCGGGAATGGGGATTTTGGATGAGGTGAAGTTCAATAGTCAGGGATTGGTTCCGGCAATTGCCCAGGATGCGGATAATGGAGAGGTTCTGATGGTGGCTTGGATGAATCAGGAGGCGCTCCAATATACCCTCGATAAGGGAATCGCCTGTTATTTCAGCCGATCCCGCAAGAAACTCTGGATCAAGGGGGAAACCTCGGGTCATATCCAGAAAGTCCTTGAAATCCGCCTGGATTGTGATGGGGATGTCCTTCTTATGAAAATCCGCCAGGAGGGCGGGGCGTGTCATTTGGGATATCGTTCCTGCTTCTTCCGAAAGCGGAAGGATGATTCCTGGGTGATCGATGGGAAAAAAGCGTTTGACCCCGATCAGGTTTATCATAATAAAAAATGATTATTGCGTGAAAGATTTTATCCCCTGGAATTTCCTGTTATATACCGGGATGGCGTTATGAATACTGTTTATCATCCGACAAAAGAGGAATTCATTCGTAAAACGAAAGAGGGAAACCTTATTCCGGTTTACAAGGAAATTCTGGCAGATATGGAAACCCCCGTATCCGCCATGAGGAAGCTTGCGGAAAGCGATTTCTCCTTTCTCCTCGAAAGCGTGGAGGGAGGGGAGAATCTTGGCCGTTATTCCTTCCTCGCCGCCGATCCCTCCATTATTTTCAAGTCCAAACGCCGTGAAATCGATCTCATTTATCAGAATAACGAGGAAACTTTCAATGTCGAGAATTCAGCGCTGGACGCCCTGAGAAAACTGATGGGACATTTTAAACTGGTCCCGGATCCCTCTCTTCCCCCCTTTATCGGGGGGGCGGTGGGGTATGTCAGCTATGATGAAATCAGAAGCATTGAATCGCGCATACCGGATGGCAATCCCGATGATCTCAATCTCCCCGACACCTTTTTCATGATCACCGATAACCTGATCGTATTCGATCATGTCAAACACCGCCTGCTGCTCGTTCATAATGCCCATATTCGAAGTGATCCGGGGAAAATATACGAAGACGCCATCCATCAGATCGAACTCCTCCATGAACGCCTGCGACATCCCCTTATGAACAATGAACCCCCGACTTCTCCCGAACCATTGCATTTCGATTCCAATTTCACCGAAGACGAATTCAAACGTATCGTGGAACGCGCCAAAGAATATATCTTTGCCGGAGACGCTTTCCAGATAGTCCTTTCCCAAAGACTGAGAACAGCCTTCCAGTGTCATACCTTTGATATCTATCGGGCTTTGAGAGCCATCAATCCTTCCCCTTATATGTTCTATCTGAAGTTCGGCGGACTCAAATTGATCGGCTCCAGCCCGGAAATTCTTGTGAAAGTCAACGGCGACGGCATCCAGATTCGTCCCATAGCCGGGACGCGAAAACGCGGTTTGAATCCCGAAGAGGACCTGTTTCTGGAAAAAGAGCTTCTCGCAGATCCCAAGGAACGCGCTGAACATATCATGCTCGTTGACCTCGGAAGGAATGATTGCGGAAGGGTGGCTCAATATGGAACGGTCAAGGTGGACGATCTGATGAGCATCGAACGTTATTCCCATGTCATGCACATCGTGTCGAATGTCGTGGGAACCCTCGATCCCCGATTTGACGCTTTTGATGTATTGAAGGCTTCCTTTCCCGCCGGAACGGTGTCCGGAGCGCCCAAGGTGCGCGCCATGGAAATCATCGATGAACTGGAAAATGTCCGGCGGGGCCCTTATGCCGGGGCCGTGGGATACTTCTCCTTCAGCGGCAATCTGGATTCCTGCATCACCCTGCGCACCATCATTGCCAAGGGAGACGTCGCTTATATCCAGGCAGGAGCCGGTATCGTCGCCGATTCCATTCCTGAAAATGAATATCAAGAGACCCTCAACAAGGCGCGAGGAATGCTGCGGGCAATTGAACTGGCTCAGGGAGGACTGGAATGATCCTCGTAGTGGATAATTACGACTCCTTCACCTATAACCTCGTTCAATACCTCGGAGAACTGGGCGCGGAACTCACCGTATTACGCAACGATCAGTTCTCGTTACAGGATGTCCAGAACTTGAAACCGGATCATATCGTCATCAGCCCGGGACCCTGCACTCCGAATGAGGCGGGGATGTCCTGTGACGTCATCCGCCATTTTGCGTCCGCTATCCCCATATTGGGCGTATGCCTCGGGCATCAGTGCATCGGCGCCGTATTCGGCGGGGTTGTGGAAAGGGCGCCCGAGGTTATGCACGGCAAAACCTCCATGATCTATCACAATAGCGGCGCCATATTCCATGATCTGCCCAATCCCTTTGAAGCTACCCGGTATCATTCCCTGATCGTCAGGCGGGAAGGTTTGCCGGAAGTTCTCGAGATTACGGCATGGAACGAGGAAAACCTGATCATGGGGCTGAAACACAGGGAACTGCCTGTGTGGGGGGCGCAGTTCCACCCCGAATCCATACTCACTCCTTACGGGAAAAAACTTTTGGAGAATTTTATTTCGATATGATTTCATAAATTAGGGGGAGAAACCATGATAAGAGAAGCAATCAGCAAATTAGTTTCAGGAGAGGAATCTCTTTCTGAACAGGAATCCCGCGCGGTAGCGGAGGAGATCATGTCAGGGGAAGCCACGCCGGCGCAGATCGCCTCTTTCATTACCGCTCTCAGGATGCGGGGCGAAACCGTCGATAACATCGTCGGATTCGTCAGGGTCATGAGGGAAAAAGCCACGCCCATCAAAGCGCCTCAAGGCGTTCCCATCCTCGATACCTGCGGTACCGGAGGCGATGGAGCAGGCTCCTTCAACATTTCCACCACCTCAGCCCTTGTCTGCGCCGCAGCGGGCGTCAAGGTGGCAAAACACGGCAATCGGGGCGTGTCCAGTTCCTGCGGAAGCGCCGATGTCCTCGAAGCCCTGGGCGTCAAGATCGACGTCCCTCCGGAAGTAAGTGAAAAATGCCTGGATGAGTTGAATTTCTGTTTTCTTTTTGCCCCCCTTTATCACAAGGCTATGAAGTTTGCCATAGGACCCAGAAGGGAAATCGGCATCCGCACGATCTTCAATCTGATCGGACCGCTTTCCAATCCCGCAGGAGCCACCTGCCAGTTGATAGGTGTTTTCAATCCCGATCTCCTCGAACTCTTTGCCCGTACTCTCAAGGATCTGGGAACGCAACGAGCCCTTATTGTACATGGTTCGGCTGGTCTCGATGAAATATCCCTTGTCTCCGCAACCACCATTTGCGAACTGGGAGCGGATGGAAGAATCGAGACATACCCCGTGGATCCGGGAGATTTTGAAATGGAATGCTGCGAGATCAGCGATCTGGCGGGAGGAACGGCTCGGGAAAACGCCGAAATCATACAGGATATTCTGAGTGGAACCGAAGGGCCCCGCGCCAATGCCCTGCTTCTGAACGCCGGCGCGGCGCTCTATGTCTCGGGATGCGCCGACAGCGTCCTCGAAGGGATTCATCTCGCAAGGGACGTCATCCAATCCAGAGCGCCCATTCAATTGCTCGAAAATTTGAAAGAGATGACCGGGGCGGCGCAGAAGGCTTGAGCGCGTCATCGTATCAAACGAATCACTCTCTCCTCTTCCGATACGTAAAAGCTCATTTCCTTGAACGAAAACGCCTTCGTTTTTATCTCGTTCATGTCCATGACATAAATTTCCAGATTGAGGGGCGTGGGAATCTTCACAGGATGATACGATTCCCGGAATTCTTCCCATTCATTCGATGACGCATCGGGTATCAGCATGAAATATCCGTATTCATCGGGAACCGCCGTATGGAAAATGAACTCTCCGTTCGAACCTGATGCGTTCTTTTTTTTCATCAGGTATTCCACCTGATGGTTTCCCGCCAATAACGCCATGGGGCTTGAACCCGAGGGGATTTTGTTTTCAACGACAGTCGCAAAAGGGATTTGCGGGAGATAGTAGGAACAACGCCTCCAGTCGATCACTCCGCCGAAGTCGATGTACCCGAAACACTGCGAATTTTTCGAGGCGGCAAATTCTCCCAAACCCTCCACCACGATCTTGAGAACGTTATCGCGATGCCGCAATTCCGCCCAGGAATATCTGGTCATTCCGACAAATCGCTCCAATCCCGCGCAGGATTGTTGTTTTGCCGGTTTATTGATTTCTCGAGTGAATATCCTATGGTACAAGAAACCGGGGATGATGAAATATAAAAGGGACGATACCCCCAGAACGAGAAGAAGCGCATGCATTGCGCCCTTTCTTTCATATTTTTCATACGTCGAATAAAAGACTGCGGAGAGTATGAAGAATAAAAAAGGCAGCAGGGTGAACCAATAAGCCGGCCTTCCAATATATACGGCAAGATAAAAAATGGTCAATGGGAGTATTCCGAAAAGAAGGGCAAAGCTATCCTTTTTGGCGAAGGGATAGATGATCTTCTTCTTATTGCAATACGCGAGAAACAGCGCCGAGAGCGCCCCCAAGCCGAATATCCCGAAATCCGCCGCAAGCCACAGAATTGCCCTGGGGAAAAAGGATACATGCCGTAACAAGGAAGCTCCGTACAAGATCGATTTGTCATGACATATAGATGTATAGTAGAGTCTGGATACGTTCTGGTAATTGCTCCAGCCTCCGGCATCCTTGATGAACGGCAGAAACCAGAACAGAAACGCCCCGGTGAAAACAAGAATGCAGGAAAGGAAAACTTTCAATGGTTTTGGATGTCTCGAAATCAGGAAGAGGCAAAAGGGAAGCAGAAGAAATGTCTCGACCAACCTTATCCCGGCCCAGAATCCCGCCAATAGGGACATCATGAGATATTCAGGGAAAGTAGGCGGTTCCTTTCTGATATAATAATGGAGAAAAACCGCAGGCAGAACGGTCAGCGTCAGATGATTGAGCGAAATCACGCTGTAAAGCCACAGGACCGGTGATAAAAGAAACATGCCCGTGAGGATCAATCCCAGATTCAGATTCCGAAATTGCCTGCCCGTTTCAAACAGGCATAAGGCAACGACCACGGAACAGATCAGATTGATCAGAATGATGGTAAGGTTGTAATCCTTTATCAGGAGATTCAAAAGGGCGATGATCTGGACATACGCCCAGTATCCGGGAGGATGGGCATGATGAAGCGTAAAATTATATTTTTGCGATCCATACGCGTACTGGACCGTATCCCAGTGGAAAAAGTATTTCGAGTGAAAGGGAACCCTGGTTGAAAGAAGGAATAAAACGATCAGGAAGATATATATGTTACGCCTTGCCATTATCGTTTAACCTTGTAAACTGTCAACACGCCATCAATCGTGAAATATGTCTCCATTATCGGGGTGGGCTTGAAATCCCGCATGAAAGGGGAGTAAAGATCGTGAACGACATAGTCGATTTTATTCTGAATCAGGAAATCGTCCATTTCCCGGGAACCCGTCTTTCCCGAAAAAAAACGGAATACCAGGGACAGTTTATTATAGAAGTCCACCGTTTCTATCGGGTGGCACGCGAATGTATTGACCATGACGGTTCTCGCCAGAAGTTGACTGGTTTCCCAGGATGCCAGAACATTGGCGTTCTCCGGAAGATTATCCGGGCACCATTTCATGAAATCCACCACTTCTACAAAAGGAAACTTATCTGGAAAAATAAAGTCCTGTTTCGCCGGAAAGCTTAAAAATTTGATTTGCGTATAAAGGGAAAAAGCGAGGATGATGATAATCCCCGCAAGCGCGGTCCTCTTCCGCACGAACCCGTATTTCCTGTTCGCGAGATATGAAATATAAACAAGAAAATACATGGTCAAAAAACAGACCGGAATATGTAATCCCTCTATCAGTCTGCCCTGAAAGGACAGGGGAAACATCATGATGATAAGCGTTATGAGAAGCCAGATTGCATGGAGAGGCATGGAGGACTTTCTGTTGCGCGCCATGGCTATGGCGGCGCCTCCCAGCGCCGGAATCCATAAAATGCCGTATGTCTTGAGAAATTCCCAGATGCTCTTGAATTGGATCACGTTTTGTCGGGAGACCTTCTGAAACGTCTCGTTGGTGAGGTATGTGTGAATATAAAGAATGGCGAAACCGGCGGGGATTATCATCATGATCAGATATCCCGTGATCAGAAAACCGGTTGGTTTGGATTTGCCTCGCAGCCGCAGAAATACAATGATGGCCAAAGAAACAAGGCTCATGGGAAGAAAATGCCAGGGATGAATGATCCCGATCATGAAAAGGGCAAGGGAGCAGAGGAAAACCGGAATCCGGGATGTTTGCCGCAGGGTAAATTTCCAGAAGTTGTAATAATACGTCAGGAGAAAGAACATGGCTGCGGGAAAATGGGGATAGATCGAAATGGAACGGAAGATGTTGGCGTCCTCCAGAGCGGGAAGTCCGCTCGAAAAACAGCATAGAGTCATGACGCCAATCCTCTCATAGGATTTCTTGAAGAATTTAAAGGATAAAAGATAAAGATAAGCGAGAAGCAGGGCGCCCCAGAAAACCCGGGAAAGGTGAAACATGGTGATCAACTTTATATGAAACAAAGCGGCGATTTTTCCCATCGCCAGAAAAAAATTGAAAAGAATCGCTTCCTGATGCGGTTCTGTCGTCAAATGATTTCTGTAATAGATGATCCCTTTTTTCGATCCCTGAAGCATTTTGGCGAAATATGTCGTCGAATCCTTTACATGCGGATGCCCGATAAAAAATCTCCCCGGAGGGGCGGTGAGATAACCGCGGATATAAATGACAAATCCCAGTATCAGGGTTGCCAGGATCATGAACAAGGCGATTTCCGCCTCTCTCTTATGCGCCTTGAGATTTCGCATGGATTTTTTCCCAAAACTCCCTTGGGCGTGATCTCCGGATCGGCATTCCC
The DNA here is from genome assembly GCA_016931135.1 of Candidatus Sumerlaeota bacterium. Taxonomy (GTDB): domain Bacteria; phylum Sumerlaeota; class Sumerlaeia; order MWCT01; family MWCT01; genus JAFGFK01. The sequence continues at coordinate 12,908 of JAFGFK010000216.1, forward strand.
CCTTTTTTCCGTTTCGCTTGCGGATGGAATCAGGGAAGCGAACTACGGTATATATTCAATGCGTCTGCGAATTCTTCCGCAGTCTGCCATCTTTCCGCCGGATTTTTCTTCAGACATTTGAAGATGATTTCCTGCAGTTCGTCGGGAGCTCCCTTGATGGGTCTGGGTTCGATATTCAAATGCTGATAAGCGAGATCCCCTTCATAAAACGGCGGTTTTCCGTTGAGAAGCTCATACAGGGTGATCCCGAGCGAGTAGATATCCGCGCGATTGTCCACCGGCAGACCTCGCACCTGTTCCGGGCTCATGTAAAGAGGCGTGCCGATCACGGAGCCGACAATCGTGGCGTCCGCGCTCTCCAGCATTTTGGCAATTCCGAAATCCGATATCTTGACTTCATCATCTTTCGTCACCATGATGTTCGCCGGTTTGATATCCCGGTGAACGATGCCGCAGCTGTGCGCATAATCAAGGGCTCGCGCCGTTACGATCATGTAATTCAGAATGTTCTTGAGGGGGATTCTCCCGCCTTTTTCGCGGAATATTCTCTTCAAATCCGTCCCATCGACGAATTCCATGGATATATATTTGCGGCCCAGTTCCTCCCCGATATCATGGATGCGCACGATGTTTTTGTGGCTTAAACGCCGTGCGCTCCGGGCTTCGGACTTGAACCTGTGAAGAGCCTCCGGGTTGTTCGATAAATTATCCGGCAATATCTTGAGCGCGACAGTCTCCTCCAGTTCGTTATCCCTGGCGCGATAAACGATGCCCATCGCGCCCCTTCCCAGCTCCTCCAGCAGCTCGTATCTCCTTTTGGCTTTTTCGGATAAACTGTTGATGATCGTCGTTTTTTCGAAAACCATGGGATCGCTTGTGGAGCCGGAAAGAAGCTCGAACTTGGCTTTCACATTTCTGAAATTGATGTCCGCCGCAAACAGCTGTTTATATACCTGCTTTGCCCCCACCAGATCGTTATTGGCTTCATATCGCTGGGCAAGATCGTAAAGAATCTCCTTTAATTCCTCATCTATGGTCAATTTCTTGAACTCCTGGAGCGCCAGATCGGGCATTCCCTTCTCTACAAAGCATTTCCCGAGATATTTGACGGACTCCGCTTCCCATCTGAAATCCTGCGACGTCTTTTGAAAACAACTGATGGCGTTGTCATATTCCCCGAAAAGCAGGTACAATTTTCCCAGGTGAAATCTGATCTCGATGTTTTCCCCCTGTTCCAGGATCATTTCATACAGTTCCCCCAGCTCCTTTTGTATTTCCAGTTCTGAGGGCATCAACTGGTAGGCGTGTTCCATGCTTTGCCGGGCTTCATCCAGATATCCCAGAATCTTCCGCATCACTCCGTAACGCATGTGCGCCAGGGCGTTTTGAGGATCCTTCTCCAGAATTTTTGTGTAATATGGGAGTATCTGCATGATCTGGGAGGGATCATCCTCGAAGAGTATCTGCAACTGCTCCATTGCCTCGCGAATACGATAAACATCGATCATCCGTTCGCACAAAAACCACCTCAAAGGCGTACAGCCCGGATTCTCCGAAAGTATGGAAAGGGAATCCTCGATGACGCCATCCAGCGCCCTGGGAGAAATCCGGATCGCCGTATCGTACTCCTTCAATCCCTCGTTTATCCTGCCCCTCATGATGAGGGTGGCGCCAAGAATCCGGTGGAGAATCTCGTTTTCAGGCTCTTCCTTCAAAGCCCTTTCATAAAGAGTGTAAGCGGTATCGGTTGTCAGCTTCTTCTGAGAATAGGCGAGCGCCATGTTGACAAGGGCTTCGGCGTCATCGGGTTTCTTCGCCAATATCGCCTTGTATTCCGCAATGGCTTCATCCCATCGATTGCCCTGGAGGTCCGCCAGGGCGCAAAGATGCTGAATCTCCTCGTCTTCGGGATACTTCGAGAGATAATGCCGCGCCAGGCTCGATGCGGCATTGTATTTCCTGTTCTGAATATAAGTACGCAACAGATGTCTTCCCATTTCATCCCAGTCAGGCTTGATCTTCAGCGCCTTTTCATAGTACGGCGTCAGGGAGGCGTCCGTCTTTCCCTGTTTCTGACACGCCTCGGCGTAGAGAAGCAGGAATTCGCTGTCGTCCGGATTGGTCTTGAGAACCGACTGATACACTTTCTCGGAGCGCGGTTCCGTGTAATGTCTGATCCGGTAGGCGGATGCGAGCTGCATCAGGAGTTCATTGGTGAATTGTCCCAGGTCGATGAGTTTCTCAATGCTCTCGATGGAAAGATCATGATTCTGAGTCGTTTTTGCCAGGTACGCCAGGGCAAGCAGCGTGGGAACATCCTGGGGATTGAGTTCGAACGAACGGCGATAAAGGGCTATGGCATGGTCGTCAAAACAACGTTTTTCGAAGTATATATGGCTGATTATCCTCAGCAGCTCCTTGTCTTCCGGGAAATGCTCGATGGCTCTCAGATAAACATCCAACGCCTCCTTGTCCTTTCTTTTCTCCATGATATAATACTGGCTGAGAAGGAGAAGTCCCTCATGGTTTTGGGGATCGATCTCCAGGATGCGGCGGGCGCATTTTGCCGCTTCCTCACCGTTCATTTCCTGGATATGGATTTTCGCCAGGTGAATATAAGCCGGAAGATATCCCGGATTGCCGCTTAACGTCTTCTGGCACAGGGATTTTACCCGGGGATCGTCCGTAATTTTGGCGTCGATGTACGCGTCGCAGAAAGCCTCGAGAAATTTCTGATCGTCCTTTCGAACTTCATAAACTTTTTTGAATATCGGCAGGGCTTTGTGCGTTCGATAATTCTGCGCCATGTAAATATCCGCAAGGCAGTTGTAAACCTCGATATCCGTCAATCCGCCGCGCAGGGCGTTCCGGATGTGTTTCCCCGCTCTCTCAAGGTCTTCCTTCATAAAGTATATTCTGCCTATCAGAACATCGATGGGGGAGGGGTCCTCGAAAAGCTCGTACGACTTTTCATATATCTTCAACGCCTTGTCTTCCAGAACATGCGAATACGTATAGGCGCAGGCTAAAGCCTTGATGGTCTCCTTGTTTTCCGGCTCCATCTCGTACGTCTTTTCGAATATCGGAATGTTTTCCTTCCCGTAATCTCCCAGTTTGATCAGGATTCCCGCCAGGGCGCGCGTAACCCCGCGGTTTCCAGGATTCTTTGCCAGTACCCGCCGGTAACACGCAGCCGCGTCCTCCAGTTCGTTTCTTTGAAGATGATCCTGCGCGCGGGATATCAGGCGCAGCATGGTGATGATCCTGATGATCTTAATACTTAGAAATACGATGAATGTGGCGCCGGAAATCGTCAGAATCAACAGGATGGCGAGATTCAGGCGAATATAGGAATAGGCGTGAATCCATTTGGCGGGCTTGTTCCCCGGCTGGATCGCAAGCAACAATCCCGAAGCCTCGTGGGCTTGCATCCAGTTCTTTTCACTGAGCGACGTTTTTGCCTGGTTGCGGTAGCTCTCTATCAGACTTTTGATTCTGCGCATTTGACTTTTCCGCAAACTGTCATAGGCAGGATCTATACGGCATGTGCGGAATTGGTTTCCTCCCCGGCATTCCCAGGATATGGAAAGGGAGGGAATCGGAACCGCAATTTTCAACGCGCGGCAGAGCGCTGTTTTTTCAGATACGCAAAGCAGGTGGGACTCCTGATTTTCCCCGGCATTGAATGCGGTTAAAGGTTTTTCAAATGGGGAATCCAGGAACAGGTATTGCAACGCAGGATCCTTTTGCGTGGGATCAATGAAACAGCATTCGTTTCGATCGTTCCCATACATGACTAAAGGTCCGGTCTCCCGGGAATATATCAATGCCGGATCCGCGTTGACGTTGTGCGATATAGTCAGCCTGTCTTTTGTCCAGAGACTTTCTCCCGTGGCGCCGTTGAAAGCGAATATATATGTCTTGGTGAAAGCCATGATATCGTCCGCTCCATCCTGGTTCGTATCGTGAAGGATCATTGTCTGGATGGGACGTTCATAAAGGGGCTGGTCTTTTGCCCACAAACGCTTGAATTCGCCCTGGGAATAGGAAAGGACGTTCATGTTTCCCTGGATGTCTCCATAGACAATCTCCCGTTTTTCATCTCCCTGAATCTGGGCAAGCCCGGGAATCGTCTCGATAGCGCGATTGTCGTAATTGGCAAATCGAATGCGCCTGTTCGGGTCGTCTCGATCCAGAATCCACAAATCCCCCCTGCTCGTTCCCACAACAGCGTTGTACGAATCGATATCCGTTACAGAACCCACGGAAACCGGCGCCGTGATACGCGCCCCTACGGAAAGCGTCCACAGCTGTTTGGCGATATAAGCGTCTTGGGTTTTCTTTGATGCGGAAGGCGCGGCTTCCACGAATTCATATAACGCAACGTCCCCCTTGTCGTTGCAGATGACGACTCCCGCCTTTGCCCCCTCTCCTGTAGATTTCAGAGGGATGATAGATGGCGAAAGGGTGATCTTGTTCCCGGGGCTGTTTTTCGAGATGATTTCCCCCCTTGCCCCATCGACCAGGTAAAGGTTTCCATTGTTACTTCCCGCAACAATATCCAGACTTCCTTTCCCGGTGAAATCCGCAGCTACGGGAGGACTTAACGCCCCCTTGTCTTCCAGTTCGATTTTCCACGTGGTTTTCCCTGTTTCCGCATCGAATACCATCAGCTGCCCCTTTACATCGGAGCAGACGATCTCCAGGAGGTCATCCCCATCCAGATCTATGATCAGGGGATCGTTGGGCATGTAAAGAGGTATTTTATCATGCCAGAGAAAGGCGGGTTTTTCCGGAAGTTCTATGGCGAAAAGCCCGAATTCCAAAAGTATCTGGAAACAAAGCAAAAATATTGATTCTTTGGTGAAGCGCTTCTCCATTTTTTTTATTCAAACAGTATCAAGGTTGCCCCTTGCGTCATACCGAAAAGTTGTATTGTTTTTCCTTCATCATAAATGTTACAATATATCAGTTAATTTATACAATAATATTTTTCAAAGGCAAGGGGAAAATTTTTCCCCCTGAAATTCTTTTCGCGTTGACATTACGAGAGATTATCAGAAGTAATATTTCTATTATATTACAATAAACAAGGGATCATTATGCCACACATCGACAGTTTTATTTGCGGGCGACTTTTTACGCCTCTCGAGATCATGAATGGCGCCAGGATCGCCATCGAGGAGGGGCGGATCGCCTCTGTGGAAAAAAACGTACCAGGTTTGAAGGCGGATTTGGACGCCTCTCGCCTGAACGCAGCGCCGGGTTTCATCGACATTCATATCCAGGGATGCGGCGGCTGTGATTTCGTCGACGCCACTCCTCTGGCAGTCAAAACAATCAGGCAATACGCCCTTCGCGCCGGCTGCGCCTCTTTTCTGGCTACCACCACCTTCGAAAAAGGACCCGGCGGCTGGGATCATCTCCAGCGGATTGTGGAATCCATCAGGAGCGCCGCGAATGATCCGGATGGGGCGAGAATTCTGGGGATTCATCTGGAAGGACCCTACCTTAATATCGAAAAAAAAGGGGGGTTTGGACCCGCTTATTTCCGATCCCCGGGGAAAGACGAGTTCCTTCGCGTACTCGATATCGTAAAGGACGATCTTAAAATGATCACGATTGCCCCGGAACTCGAAGGAGCGGACGAAATCATCGATCTGGCGTTGAGCCGCAAAATCATCGTTGCACTGGGGCATACCAGGGCTTCTTATGATCAGGCGAAAACGGCGTTCGATAAAGGCGTCAATAATATCACCCATATCTTCAATGCCATGGACGGGCTTCATCACAGGAATCCAGGCTTGTTGGGCGCTGCCCTGGAAGATGACCGCGTTTTCGTTCAACTTATCCCAGATGGCGTACATATCCATCCTGCGCTCATGAAAATTCTTTATCGCCTGAAAGGCATTGAGCGAATCTGTCTGATCACCGACGCCACGGCCCCCTGCGGAATGCCCGATGGATTCGAGGTGGACGGCTTGGGCGGTAGAATCAGGGTGGAAAACGGCACAGTGCGCCTTCCGGATGGCACCCTTGCCGGAAGCGCCCTTCTCATGGATGAAGTGGTCCGGCGCTTTCACCGTTTTACAGGCGTATCTCTCGCACAAACCCTTTGCATGTCTTCCCTGACTCCCGCCATGGCTATTGGATTGGATCATGAAACGGGAAATATCAGGGAAGGTTTTGCCGCGGATTTCGCGCTGTTTGATGACAAACTGAAAATTCATTATGTCATAGTTCAGGGAAATGTCATTGAAATCAGAAAATGAAATATCCACCCTTCCGGCGATACCGGAAGGGAAAAAACCGGAAATCTCAACACATTTCCTGAAGATATTTCTAAGCGTCCTGTCTTTCCTTTACGCCTTTCTTGTGACCGCCTCATTCGGTTTGGATTACATCGATTTCGGCGACGGAAATTATCTGTATATCTCCTCAAGGCTTGCAGATGGTTTGGTTCTCTATCGTGACATCATGGCGCCTCAGCCTCCCTGCCACCTGTATCTTGGCTCGCTTCTTATCAGGCTCGGACGTATCATCGGGAATCCGCTCTATACGGTTCGATCCTTCAGCCTGATCCTCCATCTTGCCACCGTGTATGTCGTATCATCACTTGCCTGGAAAATCTTCCATAGGGAGTTCGAAAGATTTGCCGCTCCCATCCTGTATCTCCTTATCCCCATTGGTTTCTGGTGGTCTCAAGGGTACCAGTCCGAAGGACTTCTGATCTTCTTCCTCCTTGTCTCCTTTTATTTCTATATCGATTTCAATCCGCGCAGTATGATTATTGCCTCCGTTTTCGGCGTTCTGGCGGTTTTCACCAACATGACCGCCGCTCCCTATGCGCTGTTCAGCGCCTTATATCTTGCCATCCGACAAACCCGCAGGTCTTTATACTATATTGTCCCCCTTGCGGTTCTGGGACTTCTTGGAATCGGCTTGATGGAGATCGTTACGGATGGCTCCTATCTGAACAACGTGTTTTTCAACCAGGTGGGAACCTTTCCAAACCCGAAGATAACCGGAGGAGAAGGACCTGTTCAGTACGCCTTTCGAAAGATCATGAACGAGGGAAAGGATGTTCTCGCCTGGGAAGGAGGGTATGTCCTTTTTGGATTTGTCGGATTGGTCTTCTATTTATTGAAAGGTAAGGAAGGGGGGCTTCGGCGCGAGTATGTCGGCTGGTATTCCTTTTTCTCACTTTGTTCCATTATTTATGTTTCCAAGGGTGGAACCATGGAATATATCTTCACCATAGGAGAGCCGTTCGTCGTTTTATTTTTTGCCCACGCCATGGCGGAATTCTGGCGGAACGTTCTATTATCCGGCGGGATTTTTTCGCGGTTTGATTGGAAGGACACATCGCGTATTGCCGCTTTCTGTTCCTTCATTTTCCTTCTTGCCGCCACATTTTATATCGGGCTTTTTTATATCCGCAACACGCTGCTTGGTTACAATTACGAACTCTCCGGAGACAAAATAAAACAAGTTAAAGAAATCATAGAGACCCACTCTCATCCCGGGGACGCAATCCTTTCCCCTCCTTATTATGCCTTTATCTCAGGGCGGCGCGTGATCGAGGAATACTCGGAAAATTATATCTGGACCATCAAATACGCCCATGAAACCATGGTGGAGCGAAAACCCGGGGAAGGCGTGAAAAAGGCGCTGGCGATCGCCCGCGCCCTCGAAGAGAAGAAAATCCCCATTGTACTTCTTGACCTTGCCCAAACCGGCAATCTTCCCCCCATCAAAAAGGCGATCGAGCAAAACTACCGGCCTCTCCCTGTTTGGAACGGTTCTCACATCCTTCAGACATTGAATCCCCAGATCGGCTTTTACATCCCGAAATAGATTAGGGAACTTGCCGTAAAGTTATAATCAGGATTTTTCATGTTTATCCCATAAAATCATTTCCTGGGTTTGTCATCCGCGCCGAGATTCGTCCGGATGATTTGCCCCTTACTCACTGTGCCGTTCGTCGGATCGTAAACCGTCAACCCGGGAAATCCCAGAAACCTGTGATCGTGTATATCTGGCCCTGGCGAATTCAACGCCCATTTTACGATCTCGCCATTTTGCGAAAACCGCTCCCATAAGGAAACAGTGTCATATCCCGGATCGAATTTTGCGTAATCAAAAACGATGGGATGGATAACGGCGCCGGTGACAACCCCTCCCTCCCGGTAAGGATAACTTATGATCAAAGCGCTGTTCGCCATGTTTTCCGCAAAAAAATCCTCAGGAAGAGAGGTAATATAAGCCACCGGAGTTGTCAGATGTTTCAGCCTCCCCATAAAGGTGTTTATGCCATCTGTAACATCTGGGGGATAATGGTTTGTATCCACATGATACGCCTCGAGTGGAAGCGCAATGGCCCTCATATCGCTTCTGGTACGGCTGACCTTGGACCTCACCTGCGCTTCGAGAAAGTTGGGCGTAGCTATTGCCGCCAGTATGGCAATGATTGCCACAACAATAAGAAGTTCGATCAATGTGAAGCCTGATAACGCCTCGGAAAATATTTGTTGCCGCCCCTTTTTCATGTTCCCTGATTTTCCATTATTTTCGAATAACGTAAAATGTTTCAATTGTCTGATTTATTTATGTTTCGTATAAATAAATATCAACATTTTTTAATAATCCTTTTACTTTTCATTTCGATTGCGATAGTGGGATTTTACGTTTTTTCTCAGAACAGGAGCGTCTTAACCATGAAAAAGATATACGGAATTATGATGTTTTCGATTTTTGTCGCAGGATGCGCGCGGCAGGCGATTCCGCCCTTGAATCCCATTCATCTTGACTGGATATATTCCCTCCCCGGGCATTCCGCGCGCCTCTCCAGCTACGACAAAACCGGGCATAATGCGGACAATATCCGGATTCAGCCCGGCGATACGGCTGTCCTTGCAGATATCAAGGGTCCCGGCATCATCCGCCATATATGGACTACGACAAACGCCTCCGGTCCCATCGGCAGAACGCTTATCCTCAGGATGTACTGGGACGGTTCCGCCACCCCTTCGGTAGAAGTCCCTTTCGGCGATTTCTTTGGAGCGGGCAATGCCCTTGCAGCGGATGTAAATTCCTTCCCGATAACCGTCGTATCCCGCGGGCGTTCCCGGAATTGCTGGTGGCGCATGCCCTTTGCCAACGGCGCGCGCATCACCATCGCCAATGAAGGCGATGAACCTCACGGCGCATTTTATTTCCATATCGATTATCTCGCCCTGGATAATGAACCTCCCACGCGCGAACGTTTCCATGCCCAATACCGCCAGGCATACCCCGCCGTTTCTCCGGAAAATTACGTAATCCTCGAGGCAAAAGGTTCCGGGCATTTTGTGGGAACGGTTATGAGCGTGGAATCCGCCAAACCCAACTGGTGGGGCGAAGGCGATGATTTAATCGAAGTGGATGATCATGAACCTGTTCACGGCACGGGAACGGAAGATTATTTCTGTGATGCATGGGGCATGCATCCTCAGCAAACGCTCTGGCATGGTTCCCCTGTTTGCGAGGGATATGACAAAGAAGGGCTCCATACAACCATGTACCGTTTTCACATCATGGACCCTGTTCCGTTCAGGAAGAAAATCAGGGTATCCATCGAGCACGGAACGGAGAACGACCGTGCGGACAATCTTTCCAGCGTCGCCTTCTGGTACCAGGTTCCCCCTGCTGCGGATTTCCCGGAACTCCCCGATGTCCTCGATCGCCTTTCCGGTGATAACCGCGTGGCATTGATCCGCAAACGGGCGTGGCGTATCGCAAACTCCGATTCATCCGGCGCCATGGAAGAACTGCGGAAACTTCATCCCCAGGCAAAGTCAAAGGAAAACCAGGCGCTGATACTGGGGCTTATGGTTTATGTCAACTCAAAGGAAAATCCAACGGATGAAGCCCTGCAAAGGATGGATTCGGTTCTGGAGATTCTGGAAAAACAAAAAAATGAATTGAAGCCGGAAGAGTTATTTACAGAGGCGAAGCCCGATCTTCCAACAGATGACGATGCCCCTGTTCCATCCTCTTTCATGGAAACGTATATGATATTGCAAAAGGGGAGGCTTGATCTGGCGCGCTGCGTTGCATTAAAAAGGGGATTTCAATCCGAAGATGAAATCGTTCTTGAAGCGCGCGACTCCACAGGCGCCCTTACCCCCGCTCCCTTTTACTCGGAAACGCCGGATTTCACCAGCAGCTACGCCAAGGTGAACGATCCGCATCTCATGGGAAACGGAGCGCGATTTACTTACGGAAACGCAACCCCCTCATGGGCGCGGTTTACGCCCGATTTCCCCGCATCGGGAAAATACGAGGTTTTTGTCATATTCTCTTACGGCGCCAACGCCGATGACACGCGGTATGAGATCAAATTCGCCTCAGGCGTGAAAACCATTCCTCTTTTTCAGCGAGGGAGAACAGGAACGCCCGAACGCAATCACAATACCTGGCATTCCCTGGGAGCGTATTATTTCGAAAAAGGGCAAAATCCGGAAAAGGGAAGCGTAATCCTTCACGTAAGCCCGGGCGCAGCCATTCCCAATGAAAAGTTTGAATACCGCGCTTATTCGGATTCCGTGCGCTTTGTCTTTCAATAAAAGGAAAAATAAAAGATGGACAAGCCATGAGGATTTGAAAAAGGAACTCGAATTATAATCGGAGAACTGATGCACGCCCCAATGGATGGATTGATTAAAATGCCGCCGTAATTTTATATTTCATACAATCTTGTCGTATCACTCGATTTTATCTTCCTCCAGGGGGATGAATTCATGGGTGAGCGCGCCGGATGCATCGACGCGCCACAATCGGAATCCAAACGGTCTCTTATCGAAATTGACGCACGTCGTTTCTCCATTCACAAATTGAATCCCCTCATAATCATTGATGATCAGTTTGTGGACATGTCCCCCCAACATCGCGATGACGCCACACTCCTTGAATAGCGATAATATCTCCAGCCTTTTTTCCTTTGAAATATTGAAGTATTCTTCCTTCTCATCAGGACTTTTCAGAAATAAGGGGTAATGTCCCGCAACAATCACCGGGCTTTTTCTTTCAGAGGCCGCCCTCAACTCTTTCCTGAACCATAGATCGTGTCTCTCCGATTCCCCTTTTGTATGCGACTTCCAGAGCTGCGTGTTTACGACAATAAAGGCGAATCTCTTGTGTTGGAACGAGTAATAATCCTTTCCAAAGGTTTTGCGGTAAAACGTCAGAGTGGCGCTGGTAGGTTCATTTCCAATATCGTGATTTCCCGCTAAAAGGTAACAGGGAACCTTCAAATCCGATTTGATTTTCTCGAAGTCGCCACATGACTTGACGTTTGCAATATTGACCAAATCCCCGCATATAATCACAAAGTCCGGTTTGAGAATGTTTATCCTTTGTACAGCCTTGGCAAAAGTTTCCATATCGTGTTCATAACCGCCCATGCCCAGTTGCGGATCGCACAACTGAACGAATGTGAATGACGTCCCATCGCCTTTTTCTATTGGATATAGGGGATGTATTGTGAAAATAAACATAGAAACAAGAACAGACAAGATAAGAGGGCGGTCATTTTTACCATAGTTATACATCTTCTTTCTCCTTTCCGTATCAATAATTTTAACCTTGATTTATATCGTTTAAAATGGCAACATTAATATTTGTAGAAATGTTGGAGGTATATATAAAAAATATAATACAGGAGGAAATTTAATGAATACGAGTCATAGTTTAAAGATTTTAATTTGCATAATCGTTTTTTTAACGATTTTGAATCCCTTGATTTTTGCCGCAGATGATGGAGGTCCTGTTCGGGAGGAACTTCTGTATTTCAACAATGCCATTTCTCTTTCCATCTCCATTATGGATGATCTCCGGATAAAATCGACGCCCCTTGGCGATAGAATCTCACTCAACGGTTTTCTACCCGGCGGCGAACCGGGCGATCCTGAACTCCCCATGTATGAGTTCTGTTTTCTTATACCTCAGGACGCCGATCCGGAAACCATAAAGACCTCGCTTGTAAACCAGGAATGGCGGGAAATCCCCGGAACCTTTGATATTATACCTGTTTCTCCTGACGCCGTTCTAACAGAAAGGGGATCCTATTTCAATTGGGGTGAAAAAGATTCTCGAACAATCGTCAAAGGCAGGGATGTAACGATCTATCGAACAGATCTAGATTTCCCCCGGAATCCGCTTGATCGCGCCTTTCCTTCCGTTTTCCGAAGATGGAATCTTGTCTATATTACCCTGCGCCCGGTTCGATATAATCCGGTTCAGGGGAAAATGAGTCTTTTGCGTTTCGGGATTATCAATATCAGCTTCGAGAGATTGAAATTGGCAAAAGAGATTGACGCCCTCAAATATGTTACGCCTGAAAACGAGGAAAAAATGTTCGGCAAGATCGCTCCACGAATTGAAAATCCCGGTAACAGGGATGCGTTTTATCCCACTCCCTCCATAACAGGGGAGGATAAAATCCGGGCTGTAACGGCTGATTATGTCATCATCACCACCTCCGATATCCAAACCGGCAGCGCGTGGCTCAGTACGTTCGAGGCGCACAAGGAATCCGCTCCGTATAGTTTCGATGTGAGCGTTATCACCGAACACGCCACAACTCAGGATGATACGCATTACATCAGCGGCGCATCCTGTTGCGCTCGCGCCGAGAACATCCGTAAATGGCTCAAAGACAACCAATCCACGATTGAATACGTTCTCCTCATCGGCGATCCCCATCCCTCCATTTTCACATCAACCAGAAGCGTCCCCATGCTCAATTGTTTCCCTTATTATGATACGCACTCCACAACCGGCACAGTTCCAACGGATGTTTGTTACGCCGAGCTGTCGGGAGATTGGGATAAGGATGGGGATGGGCATCCCGGGGAGTACCGATCCTCCAGCCGCGAGGATTTTCAATCCGGGGGCATTGACCAGAATTGCGAAGTCGGCGTTGGCCGCATTCCCTATTATGGAAACATGACCGATCTGGATAATATCCTTCACAAGATCATTACGTATGAAGGAGCCACGGGAAGCGAGGATTGGAGGGAAAAGATATTGATCCCGGCAGCGATTCTCAACCATGCGCCCCAGGACGCCAATCTGGATGGCGATGCGAACGATACCAGCGTGGAAAAGGAGTATTCCTCCGCCGCGGATCGCACCCTGGGAGATGTATGGGGTGAAGCCACCAAGGCAATAGCCACAGGCGCCTCTTATTCAGCATATACTCTCTATGAAAAGGAAGGCATCAATGAGGATGTCGGTTATCCCAAACAATCCTGCAGTAGTCCCCTCACAAAAGCCAATGTCAAATCCGAATGGCAAAACCATTATGGTCTTGTTTGCTGGCTTGGGCATGGCAGCCAAACAGGAGTTTCGCGGGTTGTCTGGGATAACGACGATTGGAAGCTGAATGATGAATATGAAGCTCCGGATGATATCACACAATATCCTGATGAGGTGTTACGCCCAAAATTCTGGGAAAGCTCCGATTGCTCCAGCTTGAATGACGAATACCCATCGATTGTATTTGAAGGCTCCTGCAACAACGCCACGCCCGAAAATTCAGACAACCTCGCCTATTCCCTCCTCAAGAACGGCGCAATCGGCGCATTCGCTTGTACCCGCGTCAGCTATTATGATCCCGGTCCCTTCAGCCTCAGCAGCTACGCCTACCTGCGTTCCTACGGTTATAAAATGATGGATCGTATGATCACTCAAAGACAAACCGCCTCGGAGGCCATGAATCATTGCCGCTCGTATTTTTCTTTGCGCTCTTCCTCATGGTGGAACATGGCGGTTCTCAACCTGTATGGCCCCCCAGCCCTTACCCAGATTGTTCTGAATAATTACCCCGATGACCCATCCAATCCTGACGCCACCAACATCACAACCAACAAAATCCGCTGGACATGGCAGGATAATTCCTCCAACGAGGACGGTTTCCACGTTTACGCCGGAATTGGAACGACTCCCCCTTCATCAATATCTCATACCATAGCCAAAGATACAAGTTACTGCGATCATTCTTCTCTGGCAACCAATACCCGCTATTGCATGCAGGTTTCCGCATATAATTCATATTATGAAAGCTTCAAAACCAGCGCTATCTCACGCTACACCGCCATCGATCCCATAACAGGTCTCAATTTTACCAATATCACGGAAAACAGCGTCACGGTCGCTTCATCCAATATCCCAACCAAAATAACTTATGGTTATTCCGGCATCCGCATCGCCAATACGACCGCTTCCACGGATTCCGGATGGCGTCAGGATAACCAACCCTGGGTTTCCGACACCCTCTCCGCAAATACCCAGTACGCGTTTCAAGGCGATGCGCGAAACGGCGACGGCGTTCTTACGACGTCCTTCAACGCCTCGAAATATACCGCAATCGAACCCATAGCCGGGCTTACCTTCTCCAACGTCCAGATCGATAAGATCAGCGTTCAATCCACCAATACCCCGAGTAATCTCGCATCCGGTTCCTCCGGATTGATCTTTGTCATCTCGCCCGGGAATTCGCCATGTCCCTGGAAACAAAATAACGCTGCGTATCAATTCCAGAATTTGTCCCCTAATACCCAATACAATTTTTACGGACAATCCCGCAATGGGGATATGCTGGTTACCGCCGCTTCGGCGATCCAGACGAAATACACGCTCGCCAATACCCCAACGGCTCCGATAGTTACCAATCCTTCCATCAATACCCTGGATGTCGCCATCGGTCCTGCGGACAGCAATCCCTCTTCCACCGATTACGCCATTGAAATTTCCCCAACGGTAGGCGGCGGTTCCTGGGTTCAGGCAAACGGCTCCATCGGAACGAGCGCGGTTTATCAATCCGGTTCCACCTGGGGAACCAAAACCGTAACCGGACTCTCGATCGCCACTACATATTCCTTCCGCTCTACCGCGAAAAACGGCGAGGGCATCCTGGCTGGCCCCGGCCCCTGGGGAAGCGCCTCCACCCTCGATAATCCCCCCAACGCCCCCACCAATCCAGGAACCTCCTGGATCGGTCACTACGGCATAACATGGACCTGGCAGGATAATTCCAC
>JAFGFK010000217.1 GCA_016931135.1 Candidatus Sumerlaeota bacterium
AGAGAATGACCCCGCAGGAATCATCCTGCGCTCCCGGTATAGAGTCTGGATGCGCATACAGGATTTTTATAGGGTTTGACCCCGTCTAAGTTGAATAACAATCGGAAAACTGATGTGCGCCCGAAAATTCCCCAACGATAATTTCTCGTTGACTCTGATTCCATAATATTATTCTGATATATTCATGATCCTGTTGAAAGAAATGAATACGCAAGCGGTTTTTGGAGTGAAAAAATCCTATGAGCGCCAGAAGAAATCCTACCATTACAGTGGATGGCGTCGAATACCTGCGAATCCCGATCAAGACGCATATTGTTACCGATCAAGACGATATCGTTGAAGTAGTGGAGCGATATTCAAAAGATCAGCGTAAACCGGGAGATATGATCGTTGTCAGCGAAAGCGTGACCGCAATCACACAGGGAAGGGCGATTCCGGAAGATCGAATCAAGATCGGATTGCTGGCGAAAATCCTGTGGCGTTTCGTTCGAAAGGTGCCTTATGGAGTGGGGCTTCGAAGCCCCGCCACCATGCAGTGCGCCATCAATGAAACAGGAAGCCTTCTCATCATCAGCGCAGCCATTATTGGGGCTCTGGGAAAACTCATCGGCAGAAAGGGAGACTTTTACAGGATTGCGGGCATGCAGGCTGCCACCATCGACGGCGCGCATACCTCGCCGGTTCCTCCTTATGACAAATGCGTCATCCTGGGGCCGCGAGACCCTGATAAAGTCGCCTCCCGCATCCGCGACAAGGTCGGGTGCGAGGCGGCTATCATGGATATCAACGACATCGGCGGATCATGGGTTCTCGGCGCTTCTTCAGGCGTCGACAAGAAAAAACTGGAACGAATCATGGTCGATAATCCCCAGGGACAGGGTAACGAATTGACTCCCGTTGTCCTTGTAAGAAAAAACAAACAGTAAAGAAGAACATGACAACCATACTCGGCATATCGGCATATTACCACGATAGCGCAGCCTGCCTGGTGCGGGATGGAAAGATTGTCGCAGCTGCCCAGGAGGAACGCTTCACCCGCGTCAAGCACGATCAGCGCTTTCCCGAATCCGCCATACGCTATTGTCTTCAAGCCGGAGGCGTTACAGGCGACTCCCTCGATTACGTCGCATTTTATGACAAGCCCTTTCTCAAATTCTGGCGCATTCTGGAAACCTATCTCGGTATCGCTCCCCAGGGTTTGTCCTCCTTCTTCGAGGCAATCCCTGTCTGGATCAAGAAAAAATTCTGGATACAAAAACTCATCAAGGAAAATACCGGATTTGAGGGCAAACCGCTTTATCCAGAACATCACGCCTCCCATGCGGCGTCCGCTTTTTATCCCTCTCCCTTTCAGAGAGCCGCTATCCTGACCATGGATGGAGTGGGAGAATGGTCCACAGCCAGTTATGGCATCGGCGATAATAATGAAATCCGCCTGTTGGGGGATTTGTACTTTCCCCATTCCCTCGGGCTCCTTTATTCCGCATTCACCTATTATACAGGATTCAAGGTGAATTCCGGCGAATATAAAATGATGGGGCTCGCTCCTTACGGAGAACCAAAGTACAAGGACGCCATCCTGAAGGAACTGATCGATCTGAAGGAAGACGGTTCTTTCCGGATGAATATGGATTATTTCGGGTATTGCGGGGGGCTTCGCATGACAAACGCCAAATTCGACCGATTGTTCGATGGTCCCCCCCGGAAACCGGAATCAAAGATCACCCAGAGGGAAATGGATATCGCGCGTTCGGCGCAGGATGTCACGGAAGAAATCATGCTCCGTATGGCAAGGCATGTTCACAAGGAAACCGGCGCAAAATACCTGTGCCTTGCCGGCGGCGTGGCGCTCAATTGCGTCGGCAACGGCAGGCTGCTTCGCGAAACGCCATTCGAGGATATCTGGATTCAACCCGCTGCGGGAGATGCGGGAGGCGCATTGGGCGCAGCCCTGTTTGTATGGCACCAGCATCTGAAAAATCCCAGGCAATCAGACAATATTCATGATCTGCAAAATGGATCCTACCTGGGTCCGGAATTCCCTCCCGCAGAAATCAGAAAATACCTCGATGAGAACAACTATCCTTACAAGGATCTGGATGAGGAGAGATTGATCCAAACCGCAACGGAATTTCTCGCGGATGGGAAGGTTGTTGGCTGGTTCCAGGGACGCATGGAATTCGGTCCCCGCGCCCTGGGAAATAGAAGCATCCTGGGCGATGCGCGTTCTTCTGAAATGCAGTCCACGCTGAATCTCAAGATCAAGTTCCGTGAAAGCTTCCGCCCCTTCGCCCCATCGGTCCTTGAGGAAAAAGTCTCCGAGTATTTCGAACTGGACCGCCCGAGTCCCTACATGCTTCTCGTGGCGCAGGTGAAAAAAAATAAATGCAGAACGCCTTCTGAAAAAGACGCCTCTTCAACGGGATTTGACAAATTGAAGGTGGTGCGCTCGGAAATCCCAGCCATCACCCATGTGGATTTTTCTGCAAGGATTCAAACCGTGAACCGCGATACCAATCCCCTTTACTGGGCGCTTATCAAATCCTTTGAGGAAAAAACAGGCTGCGCCGTGATTATCAACACATCCTTCAATGTCCGCGGCGAACCCATTGTCTGCACCCCTGAGGACGCTTACCGCTGCTTCATGAGAACGCATATTGACTATCTCTTCCTGGGTCCCTTCCTTCTGGATAAAAAAGATCAGCCTGAATTTAAGGAAGAGGTTGACTGGCGCATTCACTATGAATTGGATTGAATTCCTGAAACCGGATTTCCACCCATGAATGAATGGACTATCAACGAAATCGACGATCAAAATGGAAAAGATTGGGATCGATTTGTCC
>JAFGFK010000218.1 GCA_016931135.1 Candidatus Sumerlaeota bacterium
AACAAAGCCGCTGGCGAATGGCGTCAACGCATTGTCTCACTTCTTGGCAATCCCGGAGGAGGAACCCTGATGGAAAAACGTTTTGCGGAATTCTTCACACAATTATATGAAAATAAATTTCAACGCGAAATATCTCCGCACTGGAATTATCGCATCATCTCCCATGCTACGCTCTCTCCCTTTTTCGTATCAGGCGAAAATCTCGAGAAAACTTTTTTGAACCATATCGAGGAAGGGGCGCTATTCACAATTTACCTCGGGCATTCGGGTTCCGACAGCCTTTTTTCCGATGGGATATCCTTCATGAATACCGAAAAATGGAACAGCCTCAGAATCAGGCAGGGCAATAGCGTGTTTTTTACATGCGGATGTTATGCCTGCCAGTATGATAAGAGGGAAGGATACGGTTTGACTGCCATGAGAAATCCCCGCGGACCTGTCGCTGTTATAGGACCTTATGGCGAAAGTTACGGCGCCATGGGACTCCTCGCGTTTCAGGGTTTTTTCGCCTTTCTGAATTCATCCCCTGAAAGGGCAAGGCTGGCGGATTACTGGTTTGCCGTTAACAGGGGTATGGCAGATATTGAAATGGATCCCTTCACATTTTTTCTCTTCGATCTGGCGGATGGAAGCGGGGGGAAAGTACCGCTCGATATCCAGCGAAAGGAACATCTCGAGATGTGGACGCTTCTCGGTGATCCGGCATTGAATATATGGACAAATCCAGTTAAAAAATGAAATTTAAAATCCATCCACCAGATGCACCGGATGATCACGGAAAAGGGCGTCCATTTTCATGATGGTCTTTTCAGGGATATTTTCCAGAACCCCGTGCGCCGCAAGGCTGGCGGCGTCAAACGCGCCCATGTAAAGTCTGGAAAAATCCTGTATGGTCATCTCGATATCGGATTTTTTTCCGGTTGTCTTTTTTGCGAAGCCCTTGCCGGATGCGACCTCGATTTCCCAAACGCCCGTATTCCAGTCCCCGCATTCATCCAGTATTTTTATCTTTAAATGTCCCTTTGCATCAGGATTGAATCCCCGCGCTCCAATCGCCCGCTCCACATCCAACACGCGATATTGAAAAGGCAAAGCCCATTTCATGGTTATAAAAGGCTCCTTATAAAATGAAGCGAGATTCGGAAGGAACGGCGCTGATAAGGTTATCTTCCCCACGTTCGTGGGAAGCGAAGCGAAAAAACCGAACATCGCCCGGTACGCCTCCTGCGTTGTGCAGGCAAAATCGCGCACTATGGTTTCATGCCCCCCGGGCTTTCCCAGAATCTGTTCGCAGTATAAATACCCGATCGGGTTCTCATCCCTGATAATAAGATAAATCTGTCCGTTTAGTTCCTGCATGGATCGCAGGATCGCAGCCCATCGCTCGCGGGGACGAATCGTCATGCCGTTATATCTCTGGGCGTATTTGCGATATGCCGCATCGAGCAAATCGATGTCTTCTTCCCCTTTGCACCACCTTACCAGGGATTTCTCTTCATGCGGAATGATGTCATTCTGCCGCGCCTCCGCGTAAATGATGCGTTCCCCCATGGAAGCCCAGCCGAATTTGCCGTAATACCTGTGGGAGAAGGGATACAATGCGGAAAGCGCATCCCCGCGATCCCTCATAATGCAGACGCTGCGGCGCATGAGATCGCCCGCATAACCTCGCCCTTGCGCATCCGCCCATGTGGAAACCGCGCCGATGCCGCCCATCCGCATCTCGCAGCCACCAACCCAAACTTTGTATTTCAACATGCGCACGAAAGAGGCGATGCGGTCTTTCTCCACCACTGCAATGGTTTCATCGAGAGGCAATCCGGACGTCCATCCCCGCGCACTTTCCATTCCTTTTCTGAAGGCGTTATTAAAAAGCGCAGCCGCCCATTCCAGTTCATTTTCGTGGATAGATCGTATCTCCGCCATGATTTTCTCCATCGTAATTTTTGCTCAAGGACGCGATCTCCCTGGTAAGAGGACAGACAAGACTGATACGCTCTTCAGGAGTTCCGGGTACTAAGTCAACATTCAAACGGTTTGACATCTGATATTTGGCTGTATGTTTCCTGTTCATTCTCTGAATAAAACCTGATTTCTATGGAGATCTATCAATGAATAATCATCAGAATGTATCATAGAAATTTCCAGGTTATTCGTCAATATATTGTTTGAGGTTTTTTTCTTGGAGGGATTTGCGAAAAAGGGAGAAGTCGGAAAAATAAAGGTCTGCTGGAAATGAGAAAAATGAAATACCCCCAAAATTCCCCGGAGAAGCCCGTTTTTATGATCCCATGAAAATATTTTTGTTTTTTTCACCCCAGGACTAAAAAAAGACTTGGCGAGTCCGTTTCCTTTTTGCATCTTCTTAAGTGTTAACCATAAAAACACAAAAAAGGAGGACTCGCCAATGAGTACGATAAAACAATCCTCTCTCTTCTCCTGGGACGTTGTCAACAATTCTCCTGAAATTTTACGCCTGCAACGCATCCTGGATGTGCTTCCCGATCAGGACTTGATGAAGGCGCTCCGGGAAGATCGAAAGGATCGGCGCGATGACTATCCTTTGGAAGTCTTGTGGAATACGCTTCTGGCGGGCGTGGTTTTCGGGCATGAATCCGTCGCTTCTTTAATCCGGGAACTGAAGCGCAACGCTGAACTACGCCAGGTATGCGGTTTCGATCCCCTTCGGGGCGCTAACGCCGTTCCCAATCAATATGTGTATTCCCGTTTCTTCATCATACTATCCCGCCATCTCTCCCTTGTGGACGACATGTTTGACAATCTCGTTGAAGAGGTAAGAAAATTGCTTCCTGACTTCGGGAAAGACCTTGCGGTAGATGGGAAAAAGTTGCCCATCCCGGGAAGCAAGGATCCGGAGGCGGATTGGGGGAAAAAGGTATACGAGATCAAAAAAGAAGATGGTACGATTTATGAATCCATCAAAAAGTGGTTTGGATATAAACTTCATCTGATCGTGGACGCCAACTATGAACTTCCCATTGCTTATCAAGTGACCAGGGCAAGCGAGGCGGAAAGTCCTCTTCTTATGCCGATGATGGAGGAACTGAAAGAAAATCACCCCGATCTCCATGAACGGATAGAAACCCTTGCTGCGGATAGGGGATATGATGATGGAGAGGATAAAAGAAAATTATACGATGATCATGGAGCGTCTCCCATCATCGATACTCGTTTTATTCAAAAGAAAGGGATGATGCCGCTGGATGAACAAACTCATGATACGATTTACTTTGATCCCACGGGAGATGTTTTCTGCAAAGTGGATCCCTTTTCTCCTGATGAGGAAAAATGCTATGCCCGTATGCAATTCATGGGATTTGAAAGGGAACGCGGATGCTTGAAATTCCGCTGCCCTGAGAAGGCGTATGGAATTGAGTGCAAAAATCAGGAAGCCTGCCAGTGTCAACCGTCGGTTAAAAACGGCGATTTTGGAAGAACGATAAGGATTTCTCTTGATCGGGATCGTCGCCTCTTTCTTCCCGTTCATCGGCATAGCAAGTCATTTGAAAGGAAATACAGGAAACGAACATCCGTGGAACGCGTAAACAGCCGTATCGATCAGGTCTATGGATTTGAGAGGCATTTCATCCGGGGGAAGACAAAGATGACATTGCGGGTTGGGATCGCGATGATTGTGATGTTAGCTACAGCCGTTGCCTGGATCAAGGCAGGCGAGCAGGAAAAGATGCGTTGCCTGAACAAGGCGGCGTAATAAAAAAATCGGGATTTTTTAAGAGACTCAAAAATACAAAGGGCGAAATACGCCCAGAAACACCCCAAAATCCCGACTTCGGGGTTGATTGCAAGATTTATCCCTCAAAATTGCGCTTTCTTTTGTCATTCCGATCCATCTTTATCTCTTTTTTTCAATCTTCTTTTCCTCATTCTCTCCTTTTCGCAAATCCCTC
>JAFGFK010000219.1 GCA_016931135.1 Candidatus Sumerlaeota bacterium
ATGGGAGGTTTTGACCGGCGCAATGCAGGATGGCGAAAAATCCTTCCCCTGGCGTTACACGACGAAGAAGCCCGGAAAGGATTGGCAGAAAAAAGAATTTGACGATAAGAATTGGGATGTCGGCAAGGCGCCATTCGGCAGCAAAACCGGTTGGGATGACAAGATCAGAACGCCCTGGAAAACAAAGGATATCTGGTTAAGGCAGGAATTTGAATATAACGAACAGCCCTTCGAGAAAGTCGTTATTGTAATGCATTACGACAATAGAACGACCATATTCCTGAATGGCGAACAGGTTCTCGTGAAAAAGGGATGGAACGATCAATACGATGGATTCGATGTGACGGATGCGATCAAGGGGCTGCTCAAAAAGGGAAAAAACCTTCTGGCGGTTCATGTTCATCAGGATACAGGGGGGCAATACATCGACCTGGCGATTCTCCTGGAAAAACCAGGGAAATGAATAACTATGAAATCGTTCCCCTTGAAAAAAATTTTTTCACTCATTGCTCCCGTGATAATCATGATGAGTTTTTCACCGGACATTTCTTCAAAGGAGACTCCTGTAAAATTCGCAGGAATCATTTTACCCGGGGAACAGAATCCGCCAAGTTCGAAAGTTGAAGAAATTTCCCCTGTGGAAGAAATCCGGATAGATGGGATTCCTTTCCAGAAGGGGAATCTATGGAGCGAATTCAGGGAAGGCGAACCGCTCGAGATCAAAACAAACGGCGTCCGTGCGCATACCGTGAATATCCTGGGAGGGGTGAATTCGCCGGATCAGGCAAATCCGCCCTGGGGCGGCGGAAACTCCTATCACAATTTTTTTATTGGCGACAAGGCGGGCGACATCCGTCTCGAATACCAGTCTGGTAAAGTCTCCGAAATTCCCCTCATCTTCGGATACGCTATATGGTGGAAAAATCCACTTGCAAGCGATCCGGAACCTTTTAAATCCGATCCGGAAGCCCGGAATCTTCTGGATCGAACTCTTTCCGTCATAAACGGTTTAGACCCGATATCCGGAAAGGAACCCCGCGGGAGTTACCTCAGAATCTCACTTTCCGATGAGCCTCTCCTGAAAATAATCTTTAAAGACAATCCCGAAAAGGAAGGACATCTCCTAATTGAAGGGATTACTTTCGAGAATGTCTCGCATCTCCCCAAATCAGAGTACGATAACTGGAAAGTCCTTGAGGGAGAAGATGTTCCTGATGAAATATACAGATCATTGGAAGAGAGAACCATAGATTCCATGAATCCCTTTCCCCGGGAGAAGGCGGAAGGCGTACGCAAACTGGGGCGACTCCTCTACATCTACCCTGAAGATATCGAGGAAGAAACCATATCCCGAACCCGGGCTGATGTAACAAGGGAAAATTTCTCGGGACCAATGGTTTCTTTTCAAGGCGCCCCTGAAGCCACGCTCTTCACAAACATTTATTACGAAAACGCGCAAGGCATAGTGGAACGGATCGAGGAAACAGGCATGACGCATGAATCCGCATACAAGGCGGATTACTACGGCGGCTTTGGAACCTGGCGCCCGGCATTGGGCGCATTCTGGGACGCCTCCTATACCAGGATTCGCAGCCTGATCCTGCTTACGGAAATGGGATACATGGATAAAGTGGAAAAAAGCCTGGACTTTTTCGGGCACTGGATCATGCACTTTCCGCGTTCCTTCCCCCAGGTGCAGATGAACGGCAAACCTGTACCCGGGCACGCCGCAGTGATTGCCAACAAACCCCATGTGTATTTCGACGAGCTGAAAAATGTTGGATGGCCCACCAGGTACGCCACCCGCGATTTCGGGAATCCGGAAAATGACGGGCATGGCATGCTGATGTTGAGTTTTTACCGGCAATGGCTTAAAAAAGGCAAATCCGAGGAATGGGCGCGCCATCATTGGGATGTGATTCATGAAATGGCGGAATACATACCCTGGGCATTGGACAATCCCTCCTTATCCTTTTCCGAACACGGGCTTTTATACAGCGAGAGCGAGGGCGGCATGCAGATTCAAAGCATTTATTGCGATATGCCGTGTTATCTCGGGCTCAAAGGCTTTGCGGAAATGGCGCGCGCAATCGGCAATGAAAATAAAGCCGCAAGATGGGAACAATACGCTGAAAAAATGTCGGAAGCAATGGAACGTTATTATCCCCGTACTATTGAACCCTGGGGGGATGTGTGGGATCCGAAAAAAACAGGCGGCTGGGCGGGAGAACATTCTGTTCTCGCCCCCCTTCTCTTCATCACGGATTTCCGGGGATACAATGGTTTGAATCATCTTCCGGAAAAATGGAAAGAACGCGCCGAGCGCACTTACAGGATGCAACTCACCAGAAACCAGCCCGAGTGGCGCTGCCCCGCTGGACTAGGCTACGGGCAATGTTACATCACGGAATCCGCCCTGCTTCTGGATCGGATGAACGATGCGGAACAGATGCTGAATTGGCTGGCGCGGTTCTGTTTCTCCCCGCGGCAGAAACATCCCTATCGCGTTCCTGAGGGAATTACCATGGCATCCGATGGCTCCGTATGGAGACGCTGGGGTGATCTGGGCAACCTGTATCAACTTGGCGAGGTTGTCTATACGATCAGGATCATGCTCGGGATCGATGATACAGATTCTGCAAATCTCCGCATCATGCCGCGCCTCCCCTTTTCATGGAAGGGCGTGCATGTTGACAGACACCCCGTTATGACAAAATCCAACCAAAAGTCGGAACTTGTTTTTATCAATTACAAACTGGAGTCCGATCGTGAAAAGGATGCGATGTTCTTCCTGCTGGATGCCGATAAATTTATAGACGCCTGTGCGATTCGATTGGGACCTTTTGCCAAACAGAAGAAAAAGGCTGATGTTACAATCAATGGGAAAAACAAAATACTGGACATGTTCCAGAGCGGCGACGCATCATGGGTATGGATACAATCGAAGGATGGGAAAAGCGGAAAAATAGAAATTCAAATAAAAATTCTTTAAAGAATTTATCCAAGGATCAGGGAAAGGAGATAGAGATGAGAAAATATGTGGCATTGATTTCATTTCTGGTGGCAGGACTTTTTCTCTGGGGTTGCGGTGAGAGTCAGGATCAGCAACCAGCAACTGACAATACGCCGAAATTTGAGGAGGGAAAAACCATCATGGTCGGTTTTTCCCAGATCGGGGCGGAAAGCTCCTGGAGAACAGCGGAGACCAAATCCATCCAGGAGGAGGCGAAAAAACGCGGCGTGAATCTGAAATTCTCCGATGCGCAGCAGAAACAGGAAAATCAGATCAAGGCGCTTCGTTCCTTCATCACCCAGAAGGTGGACGCCATCATCCTGGCGCCCGTGGTGGAAACAGGCTGGGAACCCGTGTTGCAGGAGATCAAACAGGCAAAAATCCCGGTAATCCTGGTTGACCGCGGCGTCAAGGTAGAAGATGAATCGCTCTACGCCACTCTCATAGCATCCGATTTCGTGGAAGAAGGCAGAATGGCGGGAAAATGGCTCGCGGAAAAACTGGGAGGCAAGGGAAACATCGTGGAATTGAAAGGAACGCCCGGAGCGGCTCCGGCAATCGATCGGGAAAAGGGATTTCACGAGATTATCGATAAATATCCTAATATGAAAATCATAAAAAGCCAAACCGGAGATTTTACGCGATCGAAAGGAAAAGAGGTCATGGAGGCATTTCTAAAAGCGGAAGACAAAAATATCGATGCCGTTTATGCGCATAACGACGACATGGCTCTTGGCGCCATTCAAGCCATCGAAGAAGCGGGGATGAAACCGGGAACTGATATTATCATTGTGTCAATAGATGGGGTGAAGGATGCCTTTGTCGCCATGACGGAAGGGAAACTCAACTGCTCTGTAGAATGCAATCCCCTTTTGGGCCCTGCCGCATACGACGCAGTTGAAAAGATTCTAAAAGGTGAAACGCTTCCAAAGAAAACCATAGTGAAGGATCAGCTTTTCGATCAATCGGTTGCAGCCCGGGTGATCGACAGCCGCCAGTACTGATTGATCCGGATTATGAAATGACATCATATAAGAAGCGTGATCAGGAAGAAGGACGCGGCGCGTCGTAGTCATCACGCCTCCGGCATTATGAAGAAGACGGACATGTCGCGTCGTAGTCATCACGCCTCCGGCATTATGAAGAAGACGGACATGTCGCGTCGTAGTCATCACGCTTCTGGCATTATGAAGAAGACAGACATGTCGTGTCGTAGTCATCACACTTCTGGCATTATGAGGAAGACGGACATGTCGTGTCGTAGTCATCACGCTTCTGGCATTATGAAGAAGACAGACATGTCGTGTCGTAGTCATCACGCTTCTGGCATTATGAAGAAGACAGACATGTCGTGTCGTAGTCATCACGCCTTTGGCGTGATGACGAAGACAGATTCATTTTACATATTACATTTTTGGACGGCTTGATCCATGCCTCTCCTTGCAATGAAGAACATCACGAAGACGTTTCCCGGAGTCATGGCGCTCGATGGAGTGAATTTCGACCTCTGCTCCGGGGAAGCGCATTCCCTTGTGGGGGAAAACGGCGCAGGCAAATCAACCTTGATCAAGGTTCTCACCGGGGTATATCGACAGGATGAGGGAGAAATCCTGCTGGAAGACAAACGAATCCAGCCTCTCTCCCCTTTTGAATCCCAGCGTATGGGCGTCAGCACGGTTTATCAGGAGATAAATCTGGTTCCGGAATTATCGGTTGAAGAAAATCTCTTCCTGGGTCGCCAGCCCATGAAACTGGGCAGGATTGATTGGAAGAAAATCCGGCGCATGGCGGAAAAGGCGCTTTCCCGCCTGAATCTGCAGATCGATCCCTCCATGCCTTTAAGTTCCTTCTCCATCGCCACACAGCAAATGATCGCTATTGCCCGTTCCCTGGATATATCCGCCCGGGTTCTGATTCTCGATGAACCGACTTCCAGCCTGGATCACCATGAGGTCGAACGTCTCTTCTCCATAATCAGAAAACTGAAATCCGAAGGATTGGGCGTGATTTTCATCAGTCATTTTCTCGATCAGATTTTCGAGGTTTCCGACCGTTTGACCATACTGCGCAACGGGCAGCTGATCGAGACCTGTGAAGTATCCCGGATCAGTCGTTTGGAACTGGTGGCAAAAATGACGGGAAAATCCATCGAGGATTTAAAAACAGCGCAACCATACTCGGGGAAAAAAGGGACGAATATCGGAAAACGGGAAATCCTGAAGGCGGAACGCCTGGGGCGAAAAAAAGACATCGCCCCTTTCGATCTCCAACTCCACGAAGGCGAGATTCTCGGATTTGCCGGGC
Source organism: Candidatus Sumerlaeota bacterium (assembly GCA_016931135.1). GTDB lineage: Bacteria > Sumerlaeota > Sumerlaeia > MWCT01 > MWCT01 > JAFGFK01. Next base: position 5,318 of record JAFGFK010000219.1, read on the forward strand.
TTCTGGGTTCAGGCAGAACGCAGGCGGCGGAACTTCTCTTCGGTTTGAAACAACCGGATACTGGAAAAATCAAGAGAGAAGGCGTAGAAGTCTCGATTCGCTCTCCACAAAAGGCGGTTCAATATGGAATCGGTTTCCTTCCCGAAGATAGAAAGACCCAAGGGATATTCCCCGATCTCTCGGTTCGGGAAAATATCATCCTGGCATTCCAATCGAAAAAGGGATGGTGGAAACCATTAAGCCGGAAGAAACAGGAACTTATAACGAAAAATTTCATAGAAACGCTCCAAATCAAAACAGCGGATATGGAAAAACCTGTTGGGCAGCTCAGCGGCGGAAATCAGCAAAAAGTCATCCTTGCCCGCTGGCTGGCATCCCAACCGGAGATTATCATCCTGGATGAACCGACGCGCGGCATCGATGTGGGGGCAAAGGCGGAAATCGAATCCCTTATCCATAACCTTTGCTCCGAAGGTCTTTCCATTATCCTGATTTCCGGGGAACTCGAGGAAGTGGAGAGAAACAGCCACCGGATCATGGTTTTCCGCGACAAGGTCATTGTCTCTGAACTTGAAGGAGAAAACCTGAACCTGCCCAATATCATGAAACTCATTGCGGAGGGAGAAGCGAATCCCCGTGAAACCATTCAGGCGTAAAATCAGAATACCCGAACAATTGATCTGGCCCATCGCCGCCCTGTTCATTCTCCTTATTTTCAATTTCCTTTTCACGGAAAATTTCTTCCATATCGAGATCAGAAACGGGAAATTATTCGGCAGCCTGATCGATATCCTCGATCGAGCCTCCCCCTTGATGCTCGTAGCTTTGGGAATGACCCTGGTAATCGCCACAGGAGGAATTGACCTGTCCGTTGGCGCGGTGATGGCAATAACCGGAACCATAATCGCCGGACTCCTTGCCATGCCTGATTTTTCCATACTCTCTTGGTTCAATCTCCCCGCCTCCTTTTCCCTCGCCCTGTGTATCGCGCTCGCGACGGGCATTATCTTTGGCGCGTGTAACGGAATACTGGTATCTTTCTTCAACATACAGGCGATTGTCGCAACCCTGATCCTCATGGTGGCGGGAAGAGGAATTGCCCAGCTCCTTTCCAATGGCCAGATCATCACGGTTCAGAACGATACTTTTTCCTTCTGGGGAAACGGGTATTTTCTGGGATTTCCCTTTACCGTATTCATCGTTATCATCGGATTTGCGGTATGCTGGATTCTTATTCGTAAAACGGCGCTGGGGCTTTTTGTGGAGGCGTCAGGGTCCAATCCGGTCGCTTCCCATTATTCCGGCATCAATATCCGGATGGTGAAATTCATGATATACGGATTCTCCGGCTTTTGCGCCGGATTGGCGGGGATTCTCGTAGCAGCGGACATCAAGGCAGCCGACGCCAACAACGCCGGGCTTTACCTGGAGCTGGACGCCATCCTCGCAACGGTGCTGGGCGGAACGGCGCTCAAAGGGGGAAGATGTTTCCTCGCAGGGAGCCTGATCGGCGCGGTTTTGATTCAATCCGTCACCACAACTATCCTGACGCGCGGAGTTCCTGTGGAATATACCCTGGTTGTCAAGGCATTGGTGATTGTGATGATATGCCTTTTACAATCCGCAGAATTCAGACGCATGATTATTAACCGATTCCGAAAGACAGGAAAATGAAACTGAAAATCGCGGCAAAAAATATTCCTCTTCTGGCGACGATCTCCGTATTCGTTTTGCTTTTTGCTGGATCATCATTTTTCCTGAAGGGATTCTTCTCTCTACAGGTGTTTATCAATCTCTTTTCCGAGAACGCCTTTCTGGGAATTGCGGCGCTCGGTATGACCTTTGTCATCCTTTCCGGAGGCATCGACCTCTCCGTGGGCGCCCTGATCGGATTTTCCAGCATCCTGCTTTCCCGGTTGATCATGGATATTGGCATTCATCCCGTTATTGCGTTTGCCATCGTCCTTTTATCCGGAGTCATCCTGGGAACAGGCATGGGCTGCCTGATTCATTTTTTCAATCAACCCCCGTTTCTCATCACACTGGCGGGAATGTTTCTTGCCAGGGGGCTTGGTTTTGTGATCAAAATGGAGGCTATGCCCGTAAGGCATGAATTTTACAAACAGATCAACGCCTTGTCCCTTCCCCTCGGGCATACCGCATTCATTCCCTTCACGGCATTCATCTTTGTCATCCTTGCGGTGATCACATGGTATATTTCCCTTTACGCGAAATTCGGAAGGAACATTTACGCGATGGGAGGAAGTGAACAATCCGCGCTTCTCATGGGGCTTCCCGTAAGAAGGACAAAAATCGGCGTTTACGCCTTCAGCGGCTTCTGCGCAAGCCTTGCCGGAATCGTTTACAGCCTTTATACATTCTCCGGAAATCCCACGGCTGGAACCACGCTCGAGTTGGACGCCATCGCCGCAGTAGTGATCGGAGGAACGCCGCTTATCGGCGGGATCGGCTCACCCATTGGAACGGTTGTCGGAGTATTGATTCTCGGCGTCATCCAGACATCCATCATGTTTCAGGGTTCCTTGAGCTCCTGGTGGACAAAAATCGTCATAGGAATTCTCCTGCTCGCGTTTATTTTGTTGCAAAATCTGTTTCAACGTAAACTTTAACATATAAGCTTTAAGGAGATATATATGAACGCACAAAAACCATTTTCAAAAGCCCGATGGATATGGACAAAAGGGGAAAACCGGCGCCCCTTTCATGCGTCCCTTTTCCGCAGCGGTTTTTCGCTTGCGCAAAAAGCCAAAGCCGCTCTTCTCGCCATAACGGCGGATTCCAAGTACCGCCTGTATGTGAACGGGCGCTATGCGGGATTCGGTCCCGCGCGCAGCTCGGCAAAACATCCCTATTATGACGCCTTCGAGATTTCGCATCTCCTGAAAAAGGGAAATAACGCCCTTGCCGTGATTGTTCAACACTACACCGACGGCGCAGGCATATTCCAGGCCGTTCAGGGGGGATTGATCTGCCAGATGGAAAATGAAAAAGGCGAAATCCTTTCCGCTACAGGCGACCAATGGAAATGCCTTTCATCGAACGCCTTCTCCTCCGTACCCGGTTTCCTTTTCCCCGAAATTTTCGATGCGCGGCAAGAACCGGAAAACTGGATCGCGCCGGATTTTGATGATTCATCATGGGAGGAACCGGTTATTCTGAATAACGGCAAACTGGCGCCCCCTGATGATATCCTTCCCCGCCCCATTCCTCCCCTCACGGAAACCTTGTGCAATCCGATAAAAATACTGGATATTGGCGTCTGCATCGACAAGGAGACAAAAGGTCTCCGGGAGGAACAAAATATTGCGCAGAGCCTTGCCCGTTCTCAACGCGAGCCGCTTCCCAAGGGAAACGTCAAACCTTCCCTCTCTCCCCTTTCCCCCTGGAGCGGTAAAAGCGTTACCCTCACATCCGCTGGAAAAGACAAGCCTGTCTTTATCTCGCTCGATTTCGGGAAAAATCTTCTCGCATGTCCCGTTTTAAAAATTGAAGGAGCGCCCGGAACCCTTGTTGACATAGGTTACAGTGAAATCCTGGAAAATAATCGCGTGGCGACCATGCGCCAGAATATCCCGCTCCATGATCGCATGATTCTGAAACAAGGCGTTACGGAACACCGGTTTTTCCAACCTCGAGGTTTCCGATTCATGATGATCCGTTTTGCCGAATTCGAGGGCGATCTGAAGATTCGCAATATTTCCGCCATTGAAACCATTTATCCCGCAAAGGAAAAAGGTAAATTTCAGTGTTCCGATTCCCTTTTGAATGACATCTTCAAAATATCCGCAAGAACCGTGAATCTCTGTATGGAGGACAGCTACACGGATTGCCCCTGGAGGGAGCGTTGCCAGTGGCTCGGGGATTTTCACCCCGAGGCGCTCTTCAGCTATTACTGTTTTGGCAGTTATGACATCGCCCGCAAGGCGGTGCGCGAGTATGCCATGGGCAATACTCTGGAAGGCTGGATTCCCGGCGTCTTCCCTGTTACAAAACCCTTCAATCTACCAACATGGGGAATGCGGTTCCCGGTTATCGCATGGGAATATTACCTCTATACCGGCGATATAGAAACCCTGGATTTCTCCTATGATTCCGTTCAGAAGATGATGGGATGGCTTGCGCAATATGTGAATAAAGAAGGACTCCTCGATAGTCCCCCTGGATGGAACTTCGTGGATTGGACAAAAACCGATGCGGGAAACGGCGACGGCGCCATACAAGGGTGGTATCTCGACGCCCTGGATAAAAGCGCCCTGATCGCCCGTGAACTGGGCGATGTCAAGATGGCGAAAAGCTACGAAACCAATGCGGGAATCCTGCGAAAATCCATTGCCTCCTCTTACTGGAGCAAAGAGAAAAAGGCGTTTCTGAAATATACGCCGAAACTGAACAGACGTCCCGAATATGCGCCTCCGGATCTGCTCGGGCAGCACGAAAACTTCATCTTTCCCCTTCTCGAGGTTGGCTCGCCCGCGATGCGCCGCCAGGCTTTGAATGCGGCAAAAGGAAAAGTCGGAAAGTATCTTCCGGATATCGGAGGTTACCAGAACGCCTTTCTCTATGATCAAACCGGCAATGTGAGCGCGGAAAATATCATTCTGATCGGAAGCCCGTTCTGGTCATTTTACGCCCTCCTTTCCCTCCTCGAGGCAAAGGAAGACATCCCGGCGCTCGAATACATCCGCATTGGATGGGGATTGATGCTCGAAAACGGTTCAACATCGTGCTGGGAGATGTGGGATCGTCATACCTCGATGTGCCACGGGTGGAGCGCGGCGCCCGCCATGATCCTTCCGGCTTATGTTCTCGGAGTTAAACCTGTTAAACCTGGATTCGTTGAATTCGAGATTGCGCCCCGCATATTCGATCTGAACTGGGCGAAAGGTGAAATCCCCACGCCGCAAGGATCAATCAGCGTTTCCTGGAAGATCGAGAAAAATAACCTCTTCACAATAGAGATCAAGGTTCCTAAAGATACTGTATGCAATCTCCTGCCCCCGGATGGGTATGCTAAAAAAGGCGAAGCGAAATTGCAGGCTGCCGCCGGACGCCATAAATTTCAGTTCAAACGGAAAATGACACCATGAAGGGCATGAAGAACATGAAGAAAGAGAGAAAATGAACCATTTGGAAAAACAGAGTTCAAAAGAGCTTGCTCTTTTGAATGCTGTGATCAGTCTGCGGTTTGGAACAAACCGCAGACTGATCAGATATAAGGCGCAGGGGCTTGTCCGCCCCTGCTGGGGGTTTGGGGGCAAAGCCCCCATAAAAAAAATTAAACCCTTACCTTTTCTATCAATATTATCATTGGGGAGGATGACAAGATGAAAATCAATGAAAAGAAAATCGAGAAATTATATGAATCCGCAAGGGAGCGATACGCCTCCTTTGGCGTGGATACGGAAAAAGCCCTTGCCACTCTGAAAAAATTCCCGGTTTCCCTGCATTGCTGGCAGGGCGATGATGTGGCGGGCTTCGAACGCGAGGAAGGGCTCACAGGCGGCGGAATCCAGGCTACGGGCAATTACCCGGGCCGCGCAAGAAACGCACGGGAACTGCGTTGGGATCTGGATAAGGCTTTGAAGCAAATCCCAGGGAAACATCGCGTCAACCTGCACGCCATTTATGCGGATTATTCAGGAAAGAAAGTGGATCGGAACAACCTGGGTCCTGAACATTTCAAAAACTGGGCGGATTGGGCTGCGTTAAAAAAAATCGGGCTCGATTTCAATCCATCCTGCTTCTCCCATCCAAAAGCTGATGCAGGTTTTACCTTATCCAGCATTGATAAAGGCATCCGAAAATTCTGGATCGAACATTGCATCGCATCCCGCAAAATCGGCGAATCCTTCGGGAAAAAACTCGGAACGCCCTGCGTTACCAATATCTGGATTCCGGATGGATACAAGGATATCCCTGCGGATCGTAAAACCCCGCGCGATCTACTCCGCGATTCCCTCGATAAAATCTTCAAAGAAAACCTGAATCCAAAATATAACCTCGATGCGATGGAAGGCAAACTCTTCGGTTTAGGATCGGAGTCTTATGTCACAGGTTCCCATGAGTTCTACCTCGCTTACGCCGTTTCGCGGAAAAAAATGGTTTGCCTCGATACAGGTCATTACCATCCCACGGAACAGGTTGCGGATAAGATTTCTTCCATATTGAGCGTACTGGATCGGATTTTTCTGCATGTCAGCCGCGGGGTAAGGTGGGACAGCGATCACGTGGTGATTTTGAACGAAGACCTTATTGCCATCGCGCAGGAGATCGTTCGAGGCGGATATATCGGGAGGGTTCACATTGGATTGGACTTTTTTGATGCGAGCATCAACCGCGTGGCAGCGTGGGTGATCGGGGCGCGAAACATGCTCAAGGCGCTCTTATTCGCATTACTTGAACCAACAGCCATGCTTTGCGAAAAGGAACGCGCAGGCGATTTCACAAGCCGTTTGGCGCTTCTCGAAGAAATCAAGTCCCTTCCCTGGAACGCGGTATGGGATTACTATTGCCTCAAAATGAACGCTCCGATCGGCGCGAACTGGCTTGATGAAATTAAAAACTACGAAAAGGAAGTATTGTTAAAAAGGATTTAAGAAAGGATTAAGGAAAAATCCTGTAGATATCTTTACGGTGGGCTAATCGCTGGCATACAATCAATTTACTATTTTTCTCTATTGTAATTCCAATCCTGTAATCACCAACCCGAATCTTATATTTATCAGGATATCCGGTCATTTTCTCGATATATCCCAATGAAAAAGGATTTTCACAGATAAGTTCTTCAAACACCAGAGATTCAACACGAGATCGAACAACTTTCGGCAACTGGTATAGTTCCTTTAGAAATCGTTTTGTATATTCAACTTTCCACATCGTTTGCCAATGCCCGGTAATATGTTTTTGCTTCTTGTATGGATAACCTTGGTTCTCCCATCACTTCATCAATTAATTTTGATAATCCATGATTTTCAATAACATCTTCCAACAGATCGAATTCCTCAATAGGTATTTGAACGGCAAAAGGTTTTTGATTCTCATCAAGAACAATTTTTTTGTGTATTTGCAACATATCTCATTCCTTCCTGTGATCCATAATAACAGTATGAATAGTAATATGATCAAAGGATTTATGTAAAGACATTTTTTTAACACAGAAAGGTGGGTGTTTCATGAGCCGCCGCGAACAACGCTGAACTCCTTTTATACCCGTTCCTTTATGTTGTAAAGGAACGCAGTGGGGACGGAACGGCGCTCCGTCCCTACTGATATTTTTTTCGTTGTGTCATCCGAACCCCTTCTGCAGCAGTGGGGACGGAATCACGCCATGGCGTGATTCCGTCTCTACCTTAACGATTCATCTCCTGCGCTGCTCCATCGCCATTGTGATGGTTGTTTGCATAATCCCGCCTTGACAGGATTGGCGTCAATATAGCGGATAATCCTGAGAAAAGACTTTTGATCCCTCACCCAGTGATCAAAACATTCCTCCTGCCAGAAGCGTCCTGTTCTTCCGAGTTTGCGATTGGCGTTGAGCGCTGTCCAACTTTTTA